>JANMBS010000110.1:0-16917 GCA_031360525.1 Thermomicrobiales bacterium | reverse complement strand
CGTCGTGACCGCGAAGAGCAACAAGGCACGCGATGCCCTGCAACATCGACTGGAGCAGGTGCTCGAGACACAGTTCACGCTGGTGCGTGGTCGCGTCTCCGTGCTCCAGAACGGCCCCCCCGTCGCCTACCCGGTGGCGTGCTCGCCGCAGGCCTGGGCCGCCGCCGCACCGTTCTACCTGCTCCACACGATGCTCGGACTGCGCCCCGACGCGTCGGCTCACCGCCTAGAGCTCATCCGCCCCACGCTGCCCGACTGGCTGGGCAAGATCACCATCACCGGGCTCCCGGTCGGCGGCGATTCGGTGGACCTGCTGGTCCACCGCTGGCGCGGTCGCACGAGCGCTGAGCTGCTCGGCCGGCGCGGCTCGATCGAGGTCATCATCCACGTCTGACGCGGGAGACCGCTGGATCGCCTGAGACCTGCGGTCATCGGGCCGGCGCTGAGATCCGCAGCAGCTCGCCGCTGCCCAGGCTGGTCGCGTAGACCGAGCCATCCTCGGCCTCGCCGATCGAACTCAACGAGCGGCCCATCTTGGCCACGATGACGGCCTTGCGCAGGTTGTCGCCGGCGGGATCCAGCAGCCACAGGTTGTCCGAGCAGGCGTCGCCGAACAGGTAGCCGCCGTTGAGCCGTTCCTGGCTCGGGTCGCGGACCACGACGCCACCGATCACCGCACAGCCGACATCTCCGTTCACGTACTCGGCCACGGGGAGTGTCAGGCCGGTCTGGTCGCAGCCGGTCGACGGCTTGAAGCAGTGGCTCGCCTCCATGATGTTCCAGCCGTAGTCCAGGCCCTTCTTCCCGGCCCGCACGACGTCGATCTCTTCCCAGGCGTTCTGCCCGACGTCACCGATCCACAGGTCGCCGGTCACTCGGTCGAAGCGCATCCGCCACGGATTGCGCAGCCCGTACTGCCAGATCTCGGGTTTGGCGCCGGCGGTCGCCAGGAAGGGGTTGTCGGCTGGGACCTCATAGGCGGTCGCGGACGCTGCCGCGACGTCGACGTCGATTCGCAGGATCTTGCCCAGGTACGTGTCGAGACGCTGGCCGTTGCCCTGCGGATCGCCGCCCGAACCACCATCGCCGGTCGCGATGTAGAGCATCCCATCGGGGCCGAACTCGACGGCGCCGCCGTTGTGATTGGGGAACGGCTGGATGATACGCATCAGCAGCGTCTCACTGTCAGGATGCGCGACGTCCGGGTCGGTCGTGCTCCCGGTGAACGACGAGACGACCGTATTTCCATGGCGGTCGGTGTAGTTCACGAAGAATCTGGGATCGGCCGGGTAGTTCGGGTGGAAGGCGAGACCGAGCAACCCGCGTTCGCCGCCGCTGGCGATCCGGCCGGTGATGTCCATGAACGGCCTCTCGACGAGCGTGCCGTCCTTCACGATCCGGATCCGGCCGGCCTGCTCGACGACGAACAACCGCCCGCTGCCATCACCGGCGTTGGTCACGTCGAGCGGGGAGTCGAAGCCGTCGACCGCGATCGCGACGTCGACGGTCATCCCGGTCGGATCGAACGAACCCGATCCGGCGGCCGATGGCGCCGCCGACCCACCGGCGCTCGGCACTGGTGTGGCAGCGGCCGTTGCCGCGGCCGTCGCCGCGGCCGTCGCCGCGGCACCGGATGGCGACTGGGACGGGGCCGGCGAGCAGGCCGCCGCGACGAGGATAGCCGCCATGACCTTGCCGAAGAGGCGGGCGGGTGGCAGATGCATCGGGCGATGCTAGCCGGTATCGGCTCGCGTTGGCCGAGGACCGGCCGCGGGGCCCGTGCCCAGTCGAGCACTGGTACGCTCGGCCCGTGAGGGGGCCTGGATGCTGAAGGAGCGAGATGGACGCCTGGGAATACGCCGATATCGCGACCGCTCACGCCGCCGGCGGCAGGCTATATCACGAGTTCCTGCGGGTCCCGGACCTGTCGGCCGGGATCTACGTCCTCGAGGCGGGCGCCGCCGACCCGCAATCGCCGCACACCGAGGACGAGCTCTACTACGTCGTCGCGGGTCGTGCCGTCGTCACCGTGGGGAGCGAGACGCGGCCGGTGGTGCCCGGATCGCTCGTTTTCGTTGCCGCGACCGTCCCGCACACCTTCCACGACATCGCCGAGCGCCTCGAACTCCTCGTGATGTTCGGTCCCGCCGAGGGCGACCGCGCCTGAGACCACCCTCGCCGGCCTAGGACCGGAGCCGCGCCACCGCCTCGCGAAATGCGATCGCAAGTTCGGCACCGCGGCCGACCTCGTCGTGGCGGAAGAAGGCGTAGACGTCGTCGCCGGCCGACAGGAACGGCTCGACGCGTGCGGCCCAGGCCACCAGCTCCGCGTCGCTGTAGTCGTTCCGGCGCAGGCGAAGATAGAAGAACGGGCCGGTCCGGCGCAGGGTCGGCGGTTCGGCGTCTTCGGGAAGCTCGGTCGCACACAACGCGGCACCCACCCTGGCGAGTGCCGCGAACGTCTCGTCGACGTGCCACGAGGGATCCTGGAACTCCATCGTCAGCGGCAGATCGGGGGGCCAGGCGGCCAGCAGACCCCCGAGTCTCGCATCGTCGCGCCGGACGTTCTCGGGCACCCGGAAGAGGACCGTCCCAAGCCGCTCCCCGAAGGCCCTGTATGGACCGGTCAGCCACGGGACGCTCTCGCCCGGATCGACCTGGAGCGCGCGGAACGATCCGCCGCGTTGGGCCTTGACCGAGAAGCGGAAGTCAGGCGGCGTGGCCGCCAGCCACGTCGCCACCTTGTCCGCCTTGGGCGACGCGTAGTAGGTGTTGTTCAACTCGACGGCGGGCAGCCGCTCGGCGTAATGGCCGAGGAACCCCTTGGCGCTCAGGCCGGCCGGGTAGAAGCGCGGCACCCAGCCCGGGTAGGCGAAACCGCTCGTCCCGGCGAACAGGCGGCCCGGGCCGGCTCGCTCAGCCGGCGACGTTCGGGTCCTGCGTGTCGAGGCCGTCCGGGCCGCAGAACTCGGGTTCGCCGCGACCCGGTCCGGCCTGTCGGGCAACCGCCGTCATGGCACGCTCCAGCGATTCGAGATCGCCGGCGTCGACCACGGCGAGGAAGTGTTCACTGATGCCGCGCAGGTGCGTCCGCGAGGCGGCCCGCAGGCGGGCGAGGCCGCGCTCTGTCAGGACAGCCTCGGCCCCGCGCGCATCGGTCGAGCAGGTACTCCGCTCGACGAGCCCGTCGTTGACGAGACGATCGACAAGCCGCGTGACGCCGCTCTTGCTGAGGAGGACCTCCTCCGCCAACTGGCCCATGCGGATCCGGCGGCCGGATGCCTGGGCGATCGTCAGCAGGGCGTCGTACTCGGCGAACGAGACGTCATGCTCGGCCCGCAGCTCCTCATCGAGCCGCCGGGAGACGCGCGCATGGGCGAGCAGGAACGAGCGCCACGGCGCGAGTCGCGGGTCGCGCGCGGTCAGAGGCCGGGCGATCGGTTCCTGGATAGTCATGGTCCGGATGCTACCACCTCGGTCGGGGAGCGGACACTGGTTAGTTGACAATGCAACGATATCGCGATATGGTTGCGCAGTCAAATACATAACCGTTGTCGGCGGAGAGCCGGCAGCACCGGAGGCATCCAAACATGGCGACATTCGCGATCGACCCAGCCCACACCGACGTCCTGTTCTCGGCCAAGCACATGATGGTCACCAGCGTCCGCGGCACGTTCACCGACGTGTCCGGCAGCATCGAGATCGACGAGACCGACCCGACGACCTCGACGGCGGACATCACCGTCAAGGCGGCGAGCGTCGACACAGGCTTCGCCGCCCGCGACACCCACCTCCGAGGCGACGACTTCTTCGCCGTGGCGACCTTCCCCGAGATCCGCGTCGTGTCGACGAAGATCCAGCCCAAGGGCGGCAACGACTTCCTGGTCACGGCCGACGTGACGATCAGGGACGTCACCCGACCGGTCGATTTCGACGTCGAGTTCCTCGGCTTCTACACCGGCATGGACGGGGGCCGTCGGGCCGGATTCAGCGCGAAGGCCAAGGTCAATCGCAAGGACTGGGATCTCAACTGGAACGTCGCCCTCGAGGCTGGCGGCTGGCTGGTCGGCGACCAGATCAAGCTCGACGTCGACGTCGCGCTCCAGGAGTCGATCGCCCTCGCGGCCTGAGACGCGGATCGTCCGCGATCCCGAAGCGCCCTGAGAGATCGGGGCGCTTCTTCATGTCCGGCGCGGCCCATGCACCCACGGGGGCCCGCGGCTGGGAGCGGAGCCCGGCTATCCTGTCCTCGATGATGACCACCGAGCGGCGATTCGGCGCCCAGAGCATGTCCTCCCCGTTGCTGGACGTTCTGGTCAAGCGACCGGGTCCGGCGTTCGGTGCGGCCTTCGACGACCCGGCCCATGGCTTCCTCCACCCGGTCGATCTCGATCTCGCGCGGCGTGAGCACGACGCCTTCGTCGAGACGCTGGCCTCGCTCGGCCCGCGGGTCCACGTGCTCGAGACCGAACTGACGACGCCGGACCTCGTCTACACCTTCGACCCGCTGCTTGTGACCGATCGCGGCGCGATCCCGCTCCGGCCGGGCAAGCCGAACCGGGCTCCGGAGCCGGCCGCCGTCGAGGCGTGGACGAGCGCGGCGGGGATCCCGACCGTGGGGCGCATCGAGGCGCCCGGGACGATCGAGGGCGGCGACACCTTCTGGCTCCGTCCGGACCTGTTCTGCATCGGGCGCACGTTGCGGACCAACGCCGAGGGAGCGCGCCAGCTGGCCGGTCTGGTGGGTGGCGACGTCCGCATCTTCGACGTCCCCTACTGGCGCGGCCCGGCCGAGCTCATCCACCTGATGTCGGTCATCTCCCCGGTCGCCGACGATCTCGCCGTCGTCTACCTGCCGCTCCTGCCCGTCGGGTTGTGGGAGGTGCTCGGCGACCTCGGCGTCCGGCTGGTCGAGGTGCCCGACGAGGAGTTCCCGACGCTGGGCTGTAACGTCCTCGCGGTCCGCCCCGGCGTCGTCATCCTGGCCGAGGGGAACCCGCGGACCGCATCCGCGCTCGCCGCCGCCGGCTGCGAGGTCCATACCTACCCGGCGACCGAGATCGGGATCAACGGATCCGGCGGGCCGACGTGCATGACCCGGCCGATCCTCCGTGGCTGAGGCGCCGGGCGTAGCGGGGGCGCCTGGGATCGATCGCGACCGGCTGGTCGCGGACCTGCAGGCGCTCATCCGGATCCCGAGCATCACCGGCTCCGAAGAGGCGGTCGCCGACTGGGCCGCCGACGCCCTCCGCGACCTCGGGCTGACCGTCGAGATCCACTCCCCGGACCCCGCCACGATCCGGGCCGACCCGAACTGGCCGGGCGAGGAGATGCCACGGACTACGCTGCCGGTCGTCATCGGGCGGCTCGGACGGGTGGGTGGGCGGCGCGTGATCCTGTCGGGCCATCTCGATGTCGTGCCGCCGGGCGACCCGGCCACGTGGACTGTCGACCCGTGGGCCGGCGAGATCCGCGATGACGCGGTCTACGGTCGTGGTGCCTGTGACATGAAGGGTGGCGTGGCCTCGATCCTCGGGGCCATCCGGGCGCTCGGGGAGAACGGTGATCTGAGCAGGCTCGACGGCGAGCTCGTCGTCGCGTTCGTGCCGTCCGAAGAGGACGGCGGGCAGGGGACCCTTGCCGCGATCCGGGCTGGCGCGACCGGCGACGTCGCCATCATCCCGGAGCCGTCCAATCTCGATGTCGTGGTCGCCCACGCCGGAGCGATCACGTTTCGGTTGACAGTCCCGGGCCGGGCCGCCCACGCATCGCAGCGGCGAGAAGGCGTGTCCGCCCTCGACAAGCTGTTCGTGCTAAGCCGGGCGCTCGACGCGGACGAGGCACGGCGCAACGCGGCCGAGACCGATGCGCTGATGACCGCCCTCGGGCTGCCCTACCCGACGATCATCGGGATCGTCGGGGGAGGGGAGTGGGCGTCCACCGTTCTCGACCGGGTCACTGCCGACGGTCGCTACGGCGTTCGCCTCGGACAGACAGCGGAGGATGCCGAAGCCGAATTGCGGGCGGCCATCGTGGCGGCCTGTGCCGCTGACGACTTCTTGCGCGACCACCCGGCGACGATCGAGATCACCGGCGGCCGCTTCGGCTCCGCGCGCGTGCCGTCGGACCACCCGCTGCCGGTCGGCCTCGCCGCCGTGGTCGAGGACGTGACCGGACGGCGGCCGGCCCTCCTCGGCGAGCCCTACGGCGCCGACATGCAGATGTTCGTCAACGTCGGCGGCACGCCATGCGTGATCTTCGGCCCCGGCGACGTCCGGGTCGCGCACAGCGCGGACGAGCACGTCCCGATCGCGGAGGTCGACGCCTGTGCGCGGGTCCTCGCCGCGTGGGTGCGCCGGGAACTGATCGGTACGGCCTAAGCTCAACCGCGGCCTGGCGCCATCTCAGCGAAGCGACAGAACGCATTCGCGAGGCGCATCTGCTCGGGCGTGCGCGCACGGACGCGGAAGAGGTCGGGCGATGCGACGACGACGCTGATGCATCGAGCACGCGACGTAGCAACGTTGAGCCTGTGTCGGCTGTACAGGAAATCCATCCCGCGGGGCGCGAGCTCTGGTGACGATGTCGTCATCGAGTAGATGCTGATCGGTGCTTCCTGGCCCTGGAACTTGTCGACGGTCCCGACTCGAGCCTCGGCCGGCAGCCGACGCTTGATCTCGCCGACCTGGGCGTTGTACGGCGCGACGATCAGGACATCTGCCCAGCCGACCGCGCGCTCCTCCCCGGCGTCGTTCACCCAGGTGCTGCCGCCTTCGACGATGGTCCGCGCGAGGTCGGCGACGGCGTCCGCCTCGACCGGCGACTCGTTGTCGGCGCCGACCGTGGGAACGTCGAGGAGTCGCGGACCGGTGCCGTGCGCCATCGTCGAGCCGGCGGCCACTCGCTGGACCACGAGCTTCGCGACAGGCTCGAGTCGATCGTCATAGAAGACCTCGGATGTGAAGTCGCACAGATCGGGATGAAGCCTCCATGTCCGCTCGAGAAAGAGACCTCGGGTGGGCGGCATCGTCGCGTCGCGACCGAGGACGTGGGCGAGCGCCGAGCGATCGGCGCCCTCTGGGTGAGTGCCTTGCAGCGGCTGGTCGAGTTGTTGCGGATCTCCGAGCAAGACGAGGCTGTCGGTTGACCGGGAGATGGCGATGACGTTCGCCAGGGAGATCTGACCGGCCTCGTCGACGAACAGGACATCAACTGCCTCGATCATCTTCGCCGAGGCCCACAACCACGAGGTCCCGGCCGCCAGGTTGGCGCGACCGTCGTCGAGGCGCGCCCGGACGTCCGCGGCATCTTTGCCCCGTGTGACGCGGGCGTCGTCGAGCACCTGCTCCTTGTCGGCCTTCTGCACCGGGCGGACATCGACGCCTTCCTCGGCAGCTGCCGCGAAGACCGCGGTCAGCAGGTTGCCGATGACTTTGTGGCTGGTGCCGGTGATCCCGACCCGCTTGCTCGCAGCGAGGAGCGAACAGATCATCCGCGCCCCGGTGTAGGTCTTGCCGGAGCCCGGCGGTCCCTGGATCGCCAGCGTCGTGTGATCGAGCGCGACAGCCAGCCGTCGGGCAGCCTCGAGATCGGATTCCTCGGGCCGGCAGAGCTCCTCGTCGAGCCACTGGCCCACGCGCGGCGGCAGATTGAACAGGAGGTCGCGTCCGGCGCGGATCGGACCGGTCGCTTCGATGCCGTGTTCGGCGACCCATTCGCCGAGCTCGTACAACGACGCCTGGTGGTCCTTGGTCCTGACCCAGTTGAGCGGGACGATGGCGCGGGGATGAGGCTCGCTCACGACACGCCGGATGTCGACGGTCCGGTTCGCGGCGTCGACCACGGCTCCGTCGCCGACCACCCAGCTGAACGGGGAGTCGTTCGGGCGTCCCTGTTTGTTCGCCGGGTCGTAGACCTCACCACGGCCGAGGTCGTAGTCCTGCGCCGGGAACGCGTAGCGCCAGGTCTGCTTGTCCTTCTTCTCCTCGCCGACCGGCCCCAGAGGCTCGAGCAAGCCGATCGGATCGTCCTCATCCACGAGTTGCTCGGGCGTCAGGTCGAGCAGGCGATGGAACTCCCACCACATCGACTTGTCCTCGCGCCGGTGCCAGCCGAGCAGCTGACCGAGAAGCCATGTCGCCTGCTGGCTCGCGGTCCGCTCGGCCGGATCGGTCGGGACCACGTTTGGCCCGGCCAATCGCTCGACGAGGGCCTCCACCCGGGCCTGGGCCTCGGTCAGGTCGAGCGGCAGTTCGGCATCGCGGGCGACCGGGCGGGGCAGCGCGAGACCAGTCTGCACGGTGAACTCTGCGCGCAACGTCTCGAGCCAGTCACGCAGGCGAAGGTTGCTCACGACGTCGTCACGGTTGTAGCGCTCGATACGATCGAGATGCGTCGCCGCCGGCCGGTCTCCCTCGCCGAGCTCCAGCCATTCCTCGAAGGCGACGATGCTGGACCCCGCATCACGCAGGTCGATCTCCCGGGTGAAGTCGTAGAACGCCTCCATCTTCTTGATCGAGTAGCTCTCGACGGACGCGCGGAGTGACTGGCGGACGACCCGCAGAAGATCGACCATCACGCCTTCGCGAAGGAGGCGATCGACCTCTGCCTCTCGCGTGCCGTAGCGACCCATCAGTCGCTTGAGAGCAGTCGGTTCGTACGGTGCGTAGTGGTAGACGTGCATCATCGGGTCTTGTTCCAAGCGCTCGATGATGAAGTCGACGAGGCGTTCGAAGGCCCTCCGCTCGCCGTCGAGCGAGAACTCGCTAGCGTCGTCGCGGGACCAGACCGCGGTGAACGTCTCGTCGGCGTCGAGCAGACCGAACAGGTAGTCGAGGCCATCGTCGAAGGCATACGGATCGCCCTCGATGTCGAAGAACAGGTCGCCGGCCGACGGCGCTGGAAGCGATGCCAGCCCGCGGTCGATTTCGATCTCGGGGCCCGGCTGGATGAGGAGCTCGTACTTGCGCCGGCCCTCGCGGCGGCCTTCGAGCTGGATCCTGGCCTGTTCGTGGACGCGGATCAACGCTCCGTCGCCGACCCCGTCGAGGTGCGGCTCCATCGGCACCGTGAGATCGCCCAGCGCCTCCAGGGTCCCGACACCGCGCACGCCGAGGGCCCGCCGCTGGCGAGCCGAGATGCCAGCGACCAGGCTCAGGTGGTCGTCGCGGCGACGTCGGGTCGCACATTCGGCCGCCCAGCGACAGACATCACAGTGCTCGACGGGCTCGGGGTAGGTCGTCGCGGGCGGGTAGGTAGCGGGCGTGTCGTCGGCAAGGGTGGCAAGGAAGCGGTCGCGGGCGCTCCGGTAGTAGGCCATGTAGTCGTCGACGCGTAGCCGCTCGATGGTCCGGGCGCTGCCGGCGAGCGCAACGTGGAGCCACTCGGGTCGGACGCCCTGGATGCGCTCGAGCTGGTCGACGTATGAGCAGATCTGGAGGATCGCGCTGGCCTTCACGTGGCGCGCGAGCTTGGTGTCCGCGATCTCATAGTGGTACGGGCCCCAGCGGGACGGGCGGTCCGGCGCGTCGACGCGGAGCAGGAAGTCTGCGTGGCCGCGGAACGTCCCGTCGAAGAACGTGGCCTGGTAGATCACCTCGTGGCCGGCGGCCATCGCCTCGATGGTTGCGGTCGCGGCGGCGCGCAGTTGGTCGCCTCGGTCCGCGATGGAGCCGTCCTGCTCGATCTCGATGGCATGGCGGCCCTCGGCGCGCAGGTCGGCGAGGAACCGCGCTTCGTGCTGGAAGCCACGTTTGCGGATGACGTCGAGCTCGGGGTCGTCGCGGATCGGCCGCTCTACGAGTCCGGCTATGGCCGCGCGTTCCAGCTGGGTCAGGTGCTCGCAGGCCAGGAATGCGACAAGGTCTGTGGCGGAGTAGACGGGTCGACCGTCGATGCGATCCATGTATTCCAACCGTAGCAGCGGACCGTGTCAGCTCGCCTGTCGCGGTGGACGCGGAAGATCTTGCCGCGCGTCGGTCGGCAGACCGAGTGCCCGACCCTTACGTTTCGCCGCGCAGGATGGAGTAAGTCACCAGGTCGTGATATGTCCCTGCCCGGAACTGGGCGCCGCGGATCGTCCCCTCTCGAACGAACCCGGCCTTTTCGAGCGATCGTTGCTCGGCGACGTTGTCCACGTCCGTCTGGGCCTCGACGCGGTGGACCTCGGTGGTCTCGAAGAGGTAGGCGGCGAACAGCGCCTGCGCCTCGGCCCCATAGCCCTTGCCGCGGGCCTCGGGGAGCAACGCGATCCCGATATTCCAGGCCCCCGATTCGGCACCGGGCCCGTAGCCCACCGCGTGGAACGCGACGACCCCGATCGGCTGCCCATCCGCGACGCGTTCGACGATCAACTGGCCATTGCGCTCGTTGCGCAGCGGTCCGCGGGTGAGTGCCTCGCGATCGGTCGGCTTCGGTGTCCCGCCGAAATCGTTGAACTCGCCGGATGACGCCGGATCGGCGTTCCAGGCGTCGAGAAGGTCGGCGTCCTCGAGGGTGACATCCCGGAGCCGGACGCGCGCCTCCGCCCTCGCGGGGCGGGCCTGCCGCGTCACGCGAAGAGCGCCTCGACGGCCCCGCCAAAGACCTCGGTGTGGCGGTCGACATCGGCCGCCGTCGTCGCCGGTGACATGAGCGCCATGTTATGGAACGGCGTCATCAGGATCCCGCGGTTCATCGCCCACAGGTGCAGGAACCGCTCGAGTTCCGGGTCGGCGTTCGCCCATTGCTCGGCGCCGGTGCGCGGCGGTTCGGCCATGAAGTGATACTCGGCTCGCGCCCCGAGTCGTGTCACATGCCACGGGACGCCAGTCTCGAGCAGGACCGCATTGACCCCGGCCTCCCATCGTTCGGCGAGCGGGATCATGCGATCGAAGGCCTCCGCCGTCAGGACCTCGCCGAGCGTCGCCCGGGTCGCGGCCAGCGAGAGGGCGTAGCCGGCCAGCGTCCCACCGATGCCACCGACATCGGAATCCTCGATCTCAATCGAGCCGCGGACCCGCCCGGCGACGTCCGGGCTGAACCCGTAGGCGGCAGACGGGATCCCGCCGCCGATGGTCTTGCCGATGACCACGACGTCGGGCTCCAATCCCCAGGCGCCGATCGCGCCGCCGGGACCGGCGCAGATGGTGTGCGTCTCGTCGATGATCAGCAGCGTGCCGGTCCGGCGCGTGATCTCGCGGACCGCCTCGTGATAACCGGGCTCCGGGAGCACGATCCCGACGTTGGTCAGTGCCGGTTCGAACAGGACCGCGGCGACATCGCGGTCGGCAAGGGCGGCCTCGAGGCCCGCGACGTCGTTGAACTCGACCACACGGGTGGTTTCCGCGACATCGACCTGCGGGCCGACCGAACCGCGGACCGGGACGACCGATCCATCAGGACCGAGCATGGCGATCGCCTCGTCGACCGAGCCGTGGTAACAGTGGTCGTGGACGACGACCTTGGACCGCCCGGTCACGTGGCGAGCAAGCCGGAGTGCCCAGCGGTTCGCATCGGTCGCCGACAGGGCGAATTGCCACGAGCCGACACCGAACCGACGACTGAGCTCCTCGCCGACCCACGCGGCGTCGTCCGTCGGGAGCATGTGGGTGATGCCGCGACGCAGGCCGCGCTCGACCGCGGCGACGGTCGGGGCCGGGCCGTGGCCGGCCATCGCCCCGGTGTCGCCGAGGCACAGGTCGATGTACTCGTGGCCGTCGACGCAGGTGACGTGCGCACCGTCGGCCGACGCGACATACGGCGGGAACGGTCCGGCCCACTTGATCATCCAGGGCATCGGGACGCCATCGAGGAGCGACGCCTTCGCCGACTCGTGCAGGGCAGCGGAATGCGGGTGGGCATCGACGAAGCGGCGCTGCTCGGCCGCCATCAGCTGGGCGAGGCGGTCACGATCCAGTCGGGCATGGTCGGTCACAGCCGTCAGGATGGCGCGCTCGACCGGGCGCCGTGCGGTCATCCCGCGTCGCGCGACGCGGGAGTACGGCAACGCCCGCCCGGGGGGAGGGCCGGCGTCCTGCCGCTTGGGCTATGGGCCGTCCGGAGTCGCCGTCAGTCGACCCGGCGAACGAACCCGCAGATGTTGCAGGTGGCGACACCGGTGAGGGGATCGAACGCGAGGAAGCTCGGGCACCCGTTGGTGCCGCAGAAGAGCTTGGAATTGACCGCAGCGGCGGTCGACCGGCGGCGCATACGGCGCATCGCCGACGCTCGTCCGGTAACGGACGATGTTGTGGAACGGGTCATCATGGTGAACGTGACTTGTGCTTTCTGGCGCGCCGTCTTCGCGGTATGAGCGATCGGCTGCGCGGCCTGGGTTTCGTTCCGAACCTACAGTCAGGCTGGGAACGGGCTTTTGAGATGTCTGCGCGGGGCCCGGGAGCGTGGTTTGGGCGCTCGAACCGGTTCGTCGCGTCGGACTGATTACGGACAAACTATCGACGAAAGCGGCCCATTCGTCAAACACGCGATAGTCCGGGGTGGTCCGCTGGGCCCGGTGGCGTCCCGAACATTGAGGTCTCTCAACCGAAGCTTGGTTGATTCAACCACCGTTCAGGCCGCACACTCCCCGCCGACCGGCCCGCGTGGAGACGCGTGCCCGGGATCCGGCCGTCCCAGGCGGCTGGCATGATTCGACGATCACAGAGGAGGTGGCGTGTGTCGGTGGCGTCCAGGGTCTCGAACGTTCGATCGCGCTCGGCGAGACGGATGCTCGTGGCATCGATCGTGGGACTCGTGATGCTGGCGGCGGCGCCGGGGATGTCCGCCGCCGGCGAGATCACCCTGAGCACGCCGTTCCCGGCCATCGCGGTCGCGCCGGGCTCGGCGCCGAGCTTCGAGATCTCGGTGACGACGAGGGATCCCGGTCGCGTCGCGCTGACGGTCGGTGCGGTCCCCACGGGCTGGACCGCGGTCCTGCGCGGTGGCGGCTTCACCATCGATGGGGTCGAATCCGACGGCTCGAGCGCGACCAAGGTCACACTCAACGTGACAGTCCCGGCCGATGCCGCCGAAGGCACCCAGCAGATCACCGTCCGGGGCACGATCGCAGGGGTCTCGACGACGCTCCCGGTCGACATCCGGGTGGCCCCCAACGCCGCGGGTGACATCAAGCTGACCACCGACATCCCCCAGCTCAAGGGCGCCTCCGACGCGACCTTTCCGTTCAGCCTCACGCTGACCAACGACACGCCCGAGGACCTCCCGTTCAGTGTCGCGGCCACGGGGCCGGCCGGCTGGACGGTGACCGCCCAGGTGGGCACCCAGGCACAGGCCGCGAGCGTCGTGGTCAAGGCTGGCAGCACCTCGACCGTCACCGTCTCGGCCAAGCCCTCGGACGGGGCCGCCGCCGGTTCGTACCCGATCACGGTCGATGCGACCAGCGGCAGCCGATCCACAAGTGCCGACCTCTCGGTCGAGATCACCGGCAGCTACAAGCTCGCCCTCACGACCGCGGATCAGCGTCTCAACCTGAGTGCCACCGCCGGCTCGGTCAGCGACCTGACGTTGTCGCTGTCGAACACCGGGACCGCCGACGTCAAAGGGGTCGCCATGAGCGCGACTGCGCCGACCGGCTGGAAGGTCGAGTTCGACACCCCGACCGTCGCCGTCCCGGCAGGTGGCCAGCCGGTCCAGGTCCTCGCCCATGTGACGCCGTCGTCGGACGCCATCGCCGGCGACTACGTGACGAGCTTCAAGGCGACCGCCCCGGTCGCCAACGCCTCGGCCGATATCCGGGTCACGATCCAGACCTCCCTCCTGTGGGGCATCGTCGGGGTCGGTTTGATCGCGCTCGTGCTGATCGGCCTGTGGTGGACATTCCAGCGGTACGGCCGCCGATGAGCGGGGCCGGGGCACCCATGGCGGCCCCGCCCGTGGAGCCCGGCGAGGCTTCCGCACGAGCCGCCGATGACGGCCGTCCGGACCCGGTCATCCGGACTCGGCGGCTCACCAAGACGTACGGGACGCTGACCGCCGTCGACCGGCTCGACCTCGAGGTCTACCCGGGCGAGATCTTCGGTCTCCTCGGCCAGAACGGCGCCGGCAAGACCACCACGATCCTGATGCTGCTCGGCCTGTCCGAGCCGACCGACGGCGAAGCCTCGGTCATGGGGCTCGACCCGGCCTGGGAGCCGCGCGAGGTCAAGCGACGGGTCGGCTACCTGCCCGACGCGGTCGGCTTCTACGGCAACATGACGGGTCGCCAGAACCTGCGCTACACGGCTCGCCTCAACGGCCTCCGCCGCGGCGACGCGGAGAGTGCCATCGACGAGGTCCTCGCCCAGGTCGGCCTGTCCGATCGTGCCGACGACAGGGTCGACACGTACTCGCGCGGGATGCGCCAGCGGCTCGGCATCGCCGACGCATTGGTCAAGGAACCCGATCTGCTGATCCTCGACGAGCCCACCACGTCCATCGACCCGATCGGCGTCGTCGAGATCCTCGACCTGCTGCGCCGGCTCGTCCACGAACGCGGTCTCTCGATCATGCTCTCGAGCCACCTGCTGACCCAGGTCCAGTCGGTGTGCGACCGGATCGGGATCTTTGCCGCCGGCCGGCTGATCGGGGTCGGGACCGTCGACCAACTCGCCGCACAGTTCGGCGACGGCACGGCGGTCATCGAGGTCGGCCTCGACCTGTCGACGGCTGCCGATGTCGAACGGGCGGGAACGACCCTGCGCGCGATCGAGTCGGTCGAGTCGGTCGAGGCGCCGCCTCCGGGGAGCGGGACATGGCGGGTCCACGTCCGCCCCGCGGACCTCGAGCGCCGGGTCAGGCAGGAGATCCTCGTGGCAGCCGTCGACAAGGGGCTCCACCTCACGGCACTGCGCCCGATCGTGCCATCTCTCGACGACATCTACCGCAGCGCGGTCGAACGCCCGCCGGTCAAGCCGGCCGGCCTGAAGCGGAAGTCGATCGACCGGACGGCGACCCGACGGAGGCCCGAATGAGCGCCGCCAAGGTCCCAGCCGAGGCCGGCGTGGAGCGCGCCGCGCGGCCGCCGATCGAAGGACGCGTCCCGCACGCCGGCTGGCGGGTCATCGCGGCCAAGGAGCTCGGCGACCACCTGCTGAGCGTTCGGTTCATCGTCCTGCTCATCGTCCTCGGCCTGGCGGCCGCCATCCCGCTCTACTTCGCCGCCGACCTCATCCGCGCAGCGGCGCCCCGGGCGAGCGAGGCCCCAGCTGTCTTCCTCGCCCTGTTCACGATCGGATCGCCTGCCTACTCATTCCTCCACGTTGACGCCTTCGTCGCGATCGTGGCGCCGTTGCTCGGCCTCGCCTTTGCCTTCGATGCCATCAACGGCGAGCGCTCCGAGGGGACGCTGCCCCGCCTGCTCGCCCAGCCGATCTACCGCGACGACGTCATCAACGGCAAGTTCGCGGCCGGACTGGCCGTCATCGGGGTCGTGCTGCTGGCGGTGATCGGGATCATCTCCGGCTATGGCATCTTCCGGCTCGGGATCGTGCCCGACTCGGAGGAAATCGTCCGTCTGCTGGCCTGGATCGCCGTCACGTTCGTGTACGTCGGGCTGTGGCTGGCCTTCGGGCTGCTGCTGTCGGTGCTCATCCGGCGGGCCGCGACATCGGCGCTGGTCGGCTTCGGGATCTGGTTCGTGCTGACGATCTTCGGCGGGCTGATCCTCGACATCGTCGCCCGGACGGTCTCGCCGTTGACCGGTTCGACGATCGAGGAGCAGATCGGCCAGGCGCAGACCCAGCAGTTCATCAGCCGGTTGCTGCCCGGGCAGTTGTACTCCGAGGTCACCGCGGTCCTGCTCGATCCACGCACCAACCCGCAGCTGGACCTGCCCGGCTCGCTCGGCCAGGCACAGCAGGCGGCGCAGCAGATCCCGACGTTGCTCGCCTTCGACCAGAGTCTGCTGCTGGTCATGCCGCAGGTCGTCGCGCTCGTGGCGTTGACGGTCGTCTGTTTCGGTCTCGCGTACATAGCCTTCATGCGACAGGAAGTCCGCGCCTAGAACGTGGCCGAGGTCACCGGCCGCCCACATGGACGTCCATCCGTGCGTTGCACCCTCCGTGCCGTCGCTCACGCACCTTCGGGTGCGCTCGCATCGGTACCCGGATGCGCCTTCGCCTGGACGCCCCTGCGGGCGGCGAGGCAGTTTGGCTACGCGGTGCGGACGACGACCTCGATGATCTCCTCGCCGTAGCGGTCGAGCTTCATCGGGCCGACGCCCGGGACCCTGCGCAGCTCCGCGATCGAGCGCGGCCGGCTTGCCGCGATCGCCTCGATGGTCGAGTCGTGGAACACGATGAAGGGGGCGACGGCGTCGGCACGGGCACGGGCCGTGCGCCAGGCACGGAGCGCGGTCGAGAGTGGCGACCGGTCGGCCGGATCGACCTTGGCGCTCGGCTGGCGAACGGGGCCCGGACCGTCGGTCTCCGCGACCGCGACCCGGCGCGCCGACGTCGGCACAAGGCCGTCGAGGAAGCGAGAGCGGCTGCGCCGACCGCCGCGCCTCGTCGCCGCCGTCCGTGTCGTCGCCCATGACAGCCACAGGTAGCGCCGCGCCCTCGTGATGCCGACATAGAGCAGGCGACGTTCCTCGGCAAGCTCGTCGGGCGCCGTCGACTGGCGGATCGGGAGTGTGCCCTCCTCGAGCGCCGGGAGGAAGACCGCGTCCCACTCGAGGCCCTTGGCGCGGTGGTAGGTCAGGAGCTCGACGCCGGTCGCGACACCCCCGGCTTCGATGGCGGCTCGACGCTCGACTTCGGCCAGGAAGGCGGGCACGTCCGCCGCAGGATCCGTCCTCGTCAGGTCCTCGGCCAGTTCGAGGAGCGTGACGACCGCCCCGTGACGTTCGGCGGCCGCCTCGCCCTCGGGGATCGCGTCGCGCCGCACGCCGAGTTCCCGCTCGAAGGCCCCCGACAGCCTGGCCAGCAGGGGTTCCTCACT
>JANMBS010000103.1:0-12868 GCA_031360525.1 Thermomicrobiales bacterium | reverse complement strand
CACCGCGTCGCCGTTTCGCGCGACCAGCGTGTCCACCAGGCTCTCGCCGCAAACGCGGTCCGGCAGGCCGCTGCCCCGACACTAGCCCTATCCTCGGACTCCGCCCAGGAGCCGACGATGACCAGCGAAGCCGCCTTCGATCCGACCGCCCCGCTCGCGGGACCGCCCGAGCCCTGGGAGAGCACGTCGACACCGAGCCCCCGATCCGGTGCGCCCTATCACATGACCGATATGATCGCGGCCGAACCGGGGCTGGCGCGACGCATCGTCGAGCGGCTGGCCGTCCCGGGTGGCGCTGCCGACGAGCTCGCTCAGACCATCCGCGCGACGCTCGAGGCGGGTGATCCGGTCATCCTCACCGGCTGTGGCACCTCCGAGCATGCCGCCCTCGCCGCAGCCGAGATCGTGCGCGAGGCTGCGCGCGCCGCGGGATCGCCGAACGCGGTCGTGACGACCGAGCAGGCCTTCGAGCTGTCGCTTGCGCCGCCCACCCGAGGTCTCGTGATCGGGATCACGCATGAGGGTGCCACGACCGCGACGAACGCGGCCCTTCGCGCGGCGCGCGATGCGGGTCGGTCGACGGCGGTGTTGACGGTCAGCCGCCGCTCCCCGGCCGGCGCCCTGGCTGGGATCGTGGTCGAAACCGACGAGCTCGATCAGGGCTGGTGTCACACGGTCGGTTATCTCAGCCCGGTGGTGGCGGCGGCGGCCATCGGGGCGCATCTCTCGGGACGGTCGCTCGACGCGGCGGCCGTCGCGGACCTGCTCGCGGCGGGCACCCGCGACGAGCGTGGGGCGGAACGGATCGCCGGCACCCTCGCCGGCGCGTCGAACCTGCTCGTCATCGCATCGGGTGCCGACCGGCCGGCCGGTCGCGAGCTCGTGCTCAAGGTCGAGGAGGCGTCGTGGCTGCCCTCGGCCTACCGAGACCTCGAGACCTTCCTGCACGGACACTTACCCGCGACAGACACGTCGACCGGACTCGTCCTGGTCCTGACCGACCGGGAGCGGCGCGCCGAGCGCCTCACACGTGCTCGCCAGGCGCTCGCCGCCGCTCGCGTCATCGGCCATCGCGCGGCTGCCATCGTGTCCGCCGAGGTGGACGCAGCACTTGATCCGGCCCTCACCCCGGCCGGTCGCCTGGTCGTTCCCGAGGGCCCCGGCCTGCCCGGGCCTGTCGCGGCTCTGATCGGGAGCGCGACTCCGCTCCAGCTCGTGACCGAGCGCCTTGCCCGCGCCCGTGGCACGAACCCCGACCCGATCCGGCGCGACGACCCCGTCTACGTGGCCGCATCCGACGCCGCGGACGGCTGACGGGAGCGGGCGATCAGACCTGCCCGACGAGCGCCTCGCCCATGACGTCGATCATGTCGAGGTCCCAGGGCAGGAAGTCCTGGAGCATGATCCGCTCAACGCCCGCGTCGGCGAAACGGCGGACCTGCTCGCGCGCCTCCTCGGGCGTCCCGATGATCCAGCGCTCGAGCCGCTCCTGGAGCCATGCACCGTTTTCCTCGCCGGACGCGAACGCCTTGACCGCGGCCGCCCGACGGTCGGCCATCTCGGCCCCGTCGCGCCCGATCAGGACCCCGGCCATCGTCGAGTGAGCCACCGTCGCGGGATCGCGACCGATCGCCTCGCACGCCGCATCGACGGCCGCGAACGCCTGGCGCGCCTTCTCCGGGCCCGATGACGAGAGGTTGAACTCGTCCGCGTAGCGCGCGGCAAGCCGAAAGGAGCGCGGCGAGCCCTGACCCCCGACCAGCAGCCTGGGGCGCGCGCCGCCGATCGACGTCCGTGGCCGGCCGGGGACGTCGACCGGCTTGGGGTGGAACGACGCCTCCTCGATGGTGGTCTGGTGTCCCTGGAACGACCAGCCGTCGGGCTCGCCCCACAACCCGTGGAGGATCGCGAGCTGGTCCTCCATCAGATCCGCTCGTTCCGTGATCAGCGGGAACGGGAGCCCGTGCTGGCGGTGCTCGATCTCGTTCCAGCCGGCACCGACCCCGACCTCGATCCGACCGCCGCTCATCTCGTCGACCGTCGTCACGACCTTGGCGAAGCTGCCGGGATGGCGGAACGTGACCGGCGACACGAGCACGCCCAGCCCGATCCGGTCGGTGTCACGGGCGAGCCCGGCGACGACCGTCCAGGCATCCGTGGTCGGCCGGCCGCCCGGCCCGGGAAAGCTCGTGTAATGGTCGGAGCGAAAGAGGGCTTCGATGCCGTTCGCCTCGGCGCGCTTGGCGATCGCCACATGGTCGCCGTAGCTCAGGCCCTGCTGCGACTCGAGCATGAGGGCGAAGCGCATCGGGTCCTCCTGTCCGCCTCGATGGTCCATCTTGACACGATTGTTCGTGAGAGTATGATAGTTCAGATGACACGAAGCACGATACCCGTGGACGCCGCCTCGGCGACCCGGCCGACCGTGGCGAAGTCCGCGATCATCGCCGATTTCCGGGCCTCGATGGCCGAGCTGAAATGCATCGGCAGCGAGCGCCTGGTCCGCCAGGGCATCAGCATGACGCAGCTCCACGTCATGCATCTGCTCGACCACCACGGTGAGATGCCGATGAGTCGGCTGGCCGAGATGCTCGACGTGTCACTGTCCAACGGGACCGGACTCATCGACCGTGTCGAGGAGCGAGGTTTTGTCGAGCGCATCCGTGTCCCGAGCGACCGGCGGATGGTGATGGTCCGGCTGACGCCAGCCGGACGCCAGATGCTGGACGAGATCGAGACCGTCCGCGAGGAGGTCTTGCGCCGCGTCCTCGACAGGCTGGATCCCACGCAGCTCACCGGCGTGGCAAAGGCGATGGCCGACCTCCGCGGCGCGGTCGCGGCGGCCTTCACCGGGAGCGACGCGCACCACGCCCACGAACCCCAAGGGAGGGACTGAGAACCCATGGAAGCATTTCCCAGCGAAGCCCCCGGGAGAGCCCCGACCCTCGATGAGGATCCGGCCCTCGGCCTGAGCCACCGCGCGAAGATGGAGATCCTCTTCGCGGTCATGCTCGGCCTCTTCCTCGGCGCACTCGACCAGACCATCGTCGGTCCGGCCCTGCCGACCATCGTCACCCAGCTCAGTGGCAACGACTACTACGTCTGGGCGATCACCATCTACCTGCTGACGAGCACGATCAGCGTGCCGTTCTGGGGCAAGCTGTCCGACATCTACGGCCGCAAGCCGATCTTCATGATCGGCATCGTGATCTTCCTGATCGGCTCCGCGTTGTCCGGCGTGAGTCAGAACATGGGGATGCTCATCCTTTTCCGAGGCATCCAGGGTATCGGCGCAGGTTCGCTCTTCCCCGTCGCCCTCGCGGTCATCGGTGACCTGTTCACCCCGCAGGAGCGAGGCAAATACCAGGGCCTCTTCGGGGCCGTCTTCGGGATCGCGTTCGTGGCCGGTCCGCTCATCGGCGGCTGGCTGACCGAGAACATCAGCTGGCACTGGATCTTCTACGTCAACATCCCGATCGGGATCATCGCGCTGGTCGTGATCCAGAGGTTGCTTCCGACGGTCAAGACACCATCCGCGACCCGGAACTTCGACTTGATCGGAGGGACACTCTTCACGATATCGATGGTGTTCCTGTTGGTGGGGCTGACCAACAAGCAGTTCGGCGACTGGGCCGATCCCACCGTCGGCGGGTTCATCATCGTCGGCGCCATCGGGACGCTTCTGTTCATCCTGGCCGAGTCGCGCGCCAAGGAGCCGATCGTCCCGCTCGATCTGTGGAAGGGCCGGACCTACTCGGCGACGATGGTCTCCGTCTTCTTCGCGGCATTCGCATTCTTCGGCTTGATCGTCTTCCTGCCACGCTGGTTCCAGGTGGTCGAGGGCTTCTCGCCGACCAACTCCGGCCTGGCGGCGCTTCCGCTCATGGTCGGCCTCATCTTCAGCTCCATCGTGTCCGGGTTGATCGTGTCGAGGACCGGCCGCTACAAGTGGCTGATCGTGGGTTCGGTCGTCGTCATGGGCTTTGCGCTCCTGCTGATGACCCAGCTCACCAAGGACACTCCGGTGTTAGTCGTCTGGATGTGGATGTTCATCGCCGGCCTTGGTGTCGGACCGACGTTCTCGGTACCGACGATCGTGATCCAGAACGCGGTGCCGTTCCGCCAGCTCGGTGTGGCGACGTCGAACCTGACGTTCTTCCGCCAGGTCGGCGGCACGATCTCGCTGGCCTTCGTGGGCACGATCTTCGCGACCTCGTTCCAGGACAACCTCATCCCGCAGATGACGGTCGCAGGCGTGCCGCAGCAGGTCGTTGACGGGTTCACCCAGGCGAGCAGCAGCGGCTCGTTCGACTTCAGCTCGTTGACCGGCGTCGGTGACCTTGGAGCGGCCATCCTGGCCTCGATCCCAGCGCAGTTCCAGGCCGCGGTGCAGCCCTTCATCGGGGCAATGGTCGAGGGTGTTCACGGAGCGTTCAGCCTCGCGACCGCCCAGACGTTCTGGCTGGGCGTCGTCGGCGCGGTCATCGCCCTCATCGCGGCAGTCGCGATCAAGGAGATCCCGCTCCGGACCTCCAACGAGGCACCGGTCCCGACCCAGGCAACCGGCGCGGCGCCTGCGACCAAGCCCAAGCCCGTGTCTGCCAACACGGCAGTCCTCGACTGACCTTCGCTCCTCCTCGCATTGGACGGCCCCGGTGGACCCCACCGGGGCCGTCGTTCATCCCCGACAGGTAGCATTCGACCGGATGGACCCCAAGCCGGCGGCATTTCCCGCCCGACTCCATGCGCTCGGCACGGCCGATGCCGTGTTCGAGGCGGTCCTCGATGTCACCGAGCTCCCAGAGGGCACGATGCGCCGGGTGAGCCGGGGGGAGCTCGACATCCTCCTCGCCCATACGCCTGCCGGCATCGTGGCCACGGACGACCGCTGCCCGCACATGAGCGCGCCGCTCTCGATCGGTGAGCTCGAGGACTGTGTCGTCGCCTGTCCGCTCCACGAGGGCCGCTTCGACCTGTCCACGGGTGACACCGTCCAGATGCCGACGACCGGCGGCCTCGATGCCGACGGGGTGTATCACCCGACCTGGTCGACCGGCGGTCGCGACGCCAAGATCGATCCGCCCGGCAAGAAGGCAGAGGCGCGGCGACTGACCCGGGTCCGCCGGCTGCGCTACTACCCGGTCCGCATCGTCGCCGGCCGGATCGAGGTCGCGATCCCTAGCAACTGACGCGTCACGGCCGAGTGGCGCTACCGCGGTCCTTGGACGAATCGGCCGCCGAGTGGGTCTGGATCAGAGCAACGGCCTCGTCCGGGTCGTCGGTCAGCAGCACCAGGTCCATATCCTTGGCGTCGACGGCACCCTTGGCGACCAGCGTGTCACGGATCCAATCGAGCAGTCCGGACCAGTAGTCGCGGCCGACCAGGACGACCGGGAAATGGCGGACCTTTCCCGTCTGGATCAGGGTCAGCGCCTCGAACAGCTCGTCCATCGTCCCAAACCCGCCGGGCAGGATCACGAAGCCGTCGGCGTACTTGACGAACATCACCTTGCGCGCGAAGAAATAGCGGAATTCGACGCCGAGGTCGACGTACGGGTTGAGACCCTGCTCGTGCGGGAGCTCGATGTTGCAGCCGACCGACAGCCCCCCACCCTCGCGGCAGCCGCGGTTGGCGGCCTCCATGGCACCCGGCCCGCCACCGGTGATGACGGCGTAGCCCGCCTTTGCCAGCCGGTAGCCGATCCCCCGGGCGAGCTCGTAGACGGGGTCGTCGGGCTTGGTCCGCGCCGACCCGAACACGGTGATAGCAGGGCCGACCCTGGCCATGGCGTCGAAGCCTTCGACGAACTCACCGAGGATCCGCAGGGCACGCCACGGGTCGGTCTGGAGGAAGTCGGCGCTCGGTCGCGCCTCGAGGAACTTCTCGTCCTCGGTCCTGGTCGCGTCGCCTCTGATCATCTGCGCGGCCTTGGGCGTCACCACCATCCGTCCGGATCGACGGAGTCCCGGCGTCATCTCGTCCATGTGACTTAGCATGCCACCAAGGAGGTCCCGATGCGCACACGCTGGATCATCGCCGCCGTCCTGATCCTGATCGGCGGCGTCTGGGTCGGCCAGGGGCTGGGCTTTTTCCGCGGCTCCGGGTTCATGGACGGAGACACACGCTGGGCCGTGTTCGGCGCGATCCTGGCGCTGGTCGGTGTCGTCGTCGCGTGGACCGCGTTCAAGAAGCGCCCGTCGGCCTGACCCAGGTGGCCCAGGTCTCCTCGGCCGCGCCGACCGTCACCTCATTGCCGTGGCGGGCCAGCGGGAGGCGCAGGAGCCGCGGGTCCGCTTGCAGCCTGGCCATGATCCCGGCGTCATCCACTCTGAGGTAGGCGAGACCGTCATCCCGGTATGAGCGTGCGGTGGTGTCGAGGAGGGCAGCCGGTCCCAGGCGCTCGGTGAACCTCTTGAGCTCGCCCAGCGCGATGGCGCGTTTCTTGAGGTCGACGTAATGGACGACCACACGCCGCTCGCGGAAGAAGCGCAGGGCCGCGCGCGTGGCCGGCGAATCGTCGCGCCCGAAGACCTGGATCTCGGGCATCTTCTTCGTCGGCGTCCTGCCGAGTGGAGCTGGCATGGCCGGCAGGGTACTCCTGCCATGCGACGCCGGTGGGCCGACCCTGCCCAAGGCCGCGCGATGGGCCGCGCGAGTGGTCGCCGGGGTACCATCGCGAGCAAAGGCAGGAGGTGTCCGGGTGACGGTCTGGTTCACGGTCAAACTCGATGATCGGCCGGGTTCGCTGGCGCGCGTCGCGGCCGCCCTGGGTGACCGCGGGGTCAACATCACCGGCATCGTCGGCGTGGCCGAGGACACCGATGGGGCGCTCATGCTGACGACCTCCGACGCGGCCGCGACCCGCGAGGCCTTCGCCGCGCTGGGACTGCCGTTCGAGGAGCACGACCCGACCGGCGGGATGGAGCCCGACGCGCTGTCGGTCAACGACATGCGACCGGGCGCCGCCGGGCGCGGCTCGCTCGGCTGATGCCCAGGGGGGAGGAGACCGCCGGGGCGGCCAGGTCATCGGCCGCCGCGATCCGCTTCGATGTCGTCGACGCGGGACCGTCGATCGCGGCCGTCACTGCGCGCGTTGCCGAGATCGGTGGCCGGATCCGGGCGCTGGCGACCGTTCGTCGCCTCGATGGCGACCCGCCGCTGGCCGAGATCGAGCTCGAGGTCGATGGCGTCACCGAGGACGCGCTCGTGGAAGCCCTAGATGGCCTCGAAGACGTGCGGACCGTTCACTTGACGCGCGCCCTCGACAGCATCTTCGGCAAGCGGATCATCGTCGTCGGTGGCGGGGCGCAGGTCGCCCAGGTCGCTCTGGGGGCCGTCAGCGAGGCGGATCGCCATAACCTGCGCGGCGAGCGGATCAGCGTCGATACCATCCCACTCGTCGGCGAGGAACACATCGCTGCGGCGGTCCGGGCGGTCGCCGACCTCCCCCGCGCCCGGCTTCTCGTGCTGGCCGGCTCGATCATGGGCGGCGACATCAGCGTGGCGGCCGAGGAACTGCGCGCGGTCGGCATCCCGATCATCGCACTCAACATGGTCGGCTCGATCACCGACCACGTGGACCTGGTCGTGTCAGACCCGGTCCAGGCCGGGACGATGGCGGTCATGGCCGTGGCCGACACGGCCGGGTTCGACCTCGCACGGCAGCGCGGTCGGCGCTACTAGGCGCTGGGAGTCGACGTGCGCATCGCGACCTGGAACGTCAACTCGCTCAAGGCCCGCCAGGAGGCCGTCGAGAACTGGCTGGAGCGGGCCGCGCCGGAGGTCCTGCTCATCCAGGAGACCAAGCTGACCGACGCCGACGCGCCGGTGATGGCCTTCGCGATGGCCGGCTACCAGCTGGTCCACCACGGCGAGGGGCGTTGGAACGGGGTCGCCATCGCGGCCCGGGACGGTCTCGCGATCTCCGATGTCGTGACCAACTTCGGCGACGGGCCGGTGCGTGACTCCGGTCCCGGCGGGGCCGGCGCCGAGGCCGCGAGCGAGGACGACTTCGACCCGTTCGACGAGGCCCGGATGGTCGCCGCGACCGTCGCCGGCCTGCGGATCGTGAGCCTCTACGCGCCGAATGGCCGGGTCGTCGGGTCGCCGTTCTACACCGGCAAGCTGGCCTGGTTCGAGCGGCTGGCGCGCTGGCTCCGCGAGGAGACCGAGGTGACCGAGCCACTCGTCCTGGGCGGCGACCTGAATGTCGCCCCGACCGAGATGGACGTCTGGGACGCTGCCGCGGTCCATGGTGGCACGCACGTCTCCGAGCCCGAGCGAGCCGCGTTCCGGACGCTCCTCGACCTCGGACTGACCGACGCGTTCCGAGCGCTGCGCAATGAGACTGGACGCTTCTCCTGGTGGGATTACCGGGCCGGCATGTTCCACAAGAACCTCGGTATGCGGATCGACCACCTGCTTGTGTCCCCGTCGGTCGCCTCGCGGCTGGTGTTCGCCGAGATCGACCGCGAAGCGCGCAAGGGGCCGCCGGTGCCATCCGACCACGCGCCGCTGGTCATCGATCTCGACGAACCCGGCAAACCGTTCGATCCCGATTGGGATGGGGCTTTGGCCCGGATCCGGGCCAGGACCAAGCCGCCGAAGCGGTAAGCGCGGATGCGGAGAGCGGGTCGCCAACGGCCGCCCGTCCACGTTCGCGCCAACCTAGCTCGAGGAGGCTCCGCCAACCGTGTGCCGCAGGACCCAGCCCGTGATGTCGTCGGGTGTGCGGATGCGAAGGAAACCTTCGTGTGAGTCGAGGATCTCGACCTCGTCGCCGCGGTCGAGGCGGCCGAGTTCGAGCGACCGCACCGCGTCGGGCTCCGAGCTGATCCGTACCCGGCGGTAGCCGACCTTGGCGCGCTCGACACCCATCTTGGGTGGCTTGCCGAACGTCCGGACCGATGTGGCGACGGCGGTCGCGGCCGTGACAGCCGTGGCCCGCTTCGAGGCCTTCCGCGACTCCTTGAGCGGTGCGTCGTCGTCGACCGGCGTGAGGTCTTCGTCGACGATGGCGATCATGGGGTCGGCGACGGCCGGGGTCGGTCCCGGATCGATCTTCGGGGCCCTCACGGGCTCGTGATCGCGGTCCCGACGACGGCGCCCGACGAGCAGGAAGACGCCGCACGCTGCGCCCGCCAGGGCGAGCAAACCGAACATCGGCCCAAGGACCGACGATTCGCCGGCCCCGGTCCCGCTCGAACCGCCGCTCACGACCGTTCCGCCAGCGGCGGCTTGCGGCGACGCCGTGGTCGCCGGGCTGGCAGTCGACATCGACCCAGACTCGTCCGGCGTGGCACCCGCGGGGGTCGCGGCCGGCAGGGGCGTCGGCTTCGCGGCCGGGGCCTTCACCGGCTTGGGTGTCGGTTTGGCCGTCGGCTTGGGCGTCGGTTTCGGGGTCGGCCTGGGCGTCGGCCGGGCCGTCGGTTTCGGGGTCGGCTTGGCTGTCGGCTTCGGGGTCGGCTTCGGGGTCGGCGTCGGGGTCGGAATCGGGGTCGGCATTGGCGTTGGTGTCGGCGTCGGTGTCGGCGTCGGCGGAGGCGGTGCGTTCACGACGACCCGCGTTGGATCGACCAAGGTGTGATCGCAGTTGTTCCCGCCCTTGCTTCTCGCGCGGAAGCTGTACGGCCACGATCCGACGGGTAGGGAGCGCGTCCCCGTGAAGACGACCCCGCCGACCCAATCCGACCCGGTCGGGGCCAGGTCCGACCAGGTGCCTTGGACATGGAGCCGGACCCATGTTGGCGCCGTTCCGGTGGTGTCGGAGACCTTGACGCTGAATGTGAAGGTCGTGCTCGGCGAGCCTGTCCCAGGTGAGACGGTCCCACCCGCGACCGTGAGCGTCCCGCAGGTCCTGGCCGCGACCGGTGAGGCGAAACCGGTCAGGGACGCCGTCAGCCAGCCCGCGAGAGCAAGTGCTCCGACGAGCCAGGTGCGGCGATCACGTCGTCGTCCATTCGGCAGCAAGCTGCCCTCCTAGTAGTCCGCTCGACCATATGACCCCTGTGGCGTTGCGCCACTGACCTGATGTCGCGGTCGACCGGTACTTTGGTTGCCTTCACGGTCAGGCGATCGCGAAGCGCAACGCCGGCCAAGGCGGTCAGCGAGCACCTGAGGGTGCGTGAGCGAGAGCGCAGATGCCGCCGCGCCGACTCCCGCGCCGTCCCGCGGTGCGCCCCTTGGGACGGTCGCGAGCACGGAAGTCCGGGGTGGGCTAGCCTCCGCAACGCGATGACGGCCCCGTCGGTGACGACGCCCCCGGAGATCCAGCTCCTCGACCTGGAGAAGCGATTCCGCGAGGTCCGGGCGGTCGACGGCGTGTCGCTCGAGGTCGGAAGCGGCGAATTCTTCTCGTTGCTCGGGCCGTCGGGCTGCGGCAAGACCACGACGCTGCGGATGATCGGCGGGTTCGAGCTCCCGACCGGCGGGAGGGTCCTGCTGCGCGGCCGCGACGCGACGGCCGACCCGCCGGACAAGCGCCCGGTCAACATGGTCTTCCAGAACTACGCCTTGTTCCCCCATCTCGACGTGGTCGACAACGTCGCATTCGGGCTCAAGCGCAAGGGCGTGGCCCGGGTGGAAACCGCCCGGCGCGTCGGCGAAGCGCTGGAACTCGTCCACCTGACCGGATACGAACGCCGTCGACCGAACCAGTTGTCGGGCGGCGAGCAGCAACGCGTCGCGTTGGCGCGGGCGCTGGTCAACCGGCCCCACGTGCTCCTCCTCGACGAGCCGCTCGGCGCCCTCGACCTCAAGCTCCGGCGCCAACTCCAGGTCGAGCTCAAGCGCATCCAGGCTGAGGTCGGGATCACGTTCGTGTACGTGACCCATGACCAGGAAGAGGCGCTCTCGATGAGCGACCGGATCGCGGTCATGCATGCGGGCAAGGTCGAACAACTCGGGACGCCCGAGGAGCTGTACGAGCGGCCCACGACACGCTTCGTAGCCGGCTTCATCGGCTCGACGAACCTGTTGCACGGACGGATCGAGGCCGACGGCAGGGTCCGCCTGTCGTCTGGCGAGGTCGCTCGGGTCGCGCATGACGGCATGGCCGCTGGCAGCGAGATCGAGATCAGCGTCCGCCCCGAGGTGATCTCGGTCGCGCCCGCGAGTGCCGACGGCGCCATCAAGGCGACCGTCGAACAGGCCGCTTATCTCGGGACCACCATCTCGTACCAACTCCGCACGGCCAGGGGACTCGCCCTGACCGTGCTGTCCCCCAAGACCGGGGCACGACTCCCGGTCGGCAGCGATGTGGCCGTGACCTGGCCACCGTCCGAGGCATTGATCCTCGGCGGCGGTCCGGTTCGGACAGAGGAGGACCCAGCATGAAGGACCAGTCCGACCCACGAGAGATCGACCTCGAGCACGAGCTCGTCCGATACATGGCCGAGAACCGCATCACGCGCCGGATGCTCCTCGAGCAGATCGCCAAGGTCGGCGCCTTTGCCGCGCTGGCCCCGATCATCGCGGCCTGCGCCACGCCCGCGGCGTCCGCCTCCCCGTCGGCGGCGTCGGCCGCGCCCCCGAGCACCGCCCCGAGCCAGGCGGCGGCGACCGCGACCCCCGAGCCGACACCGGTCCCCTCGCCGGAAAGCGAGCTATTCATCTACAACTGGGACGGCTACATCGGCGAGAACACCCAGAAGCAGTTCGAAGACAAGTACGGGATCAAGGTCACGTATGACAAGTTCCCCGACGCATCGACGCAGATCACGAAGATCCGGAGCGACGGCAAGGGCGGCGGCTACGACCTGACCTACCCCGGCTCGGTCGACGTCGCGCCGCTCGCCCGCGACGGCGTCATCTCGGCGCTGGACCGGTCGCTCATCCCGAACATGAAGAACCTCGGGCCGAATTGGAAGGACCCCCAATACGACCCAGGCAACAAGTTCTCTGTGCCGAATTATTGGTGGACGACCGGGATCGCGTGGAACCCCAAGAAGGTGACCGAGCAGATCACCAGCTGGGAGGCCCTCTGGTACGAGAAGTACAGGGGCAAGCTCGGCATGCTGCAGGATCAGCAGGAGGTCTTCGCCGCAGGCGGCTTCCGACTGGGGTACGCGCCCAACACGACCGATGATTCTCAGCTCGACGCCATCCTGGCGCTGCTCAAGACGCAGAAGCCGCTTCTGCGCGACTACACCGAGGACGACATCGGAGACATGATCAGTGGCCAGCTGTGGATGACCCAGGCGTGGTCCGGTGACTGGGTCCAGATGACCTACGACCCAGCGACCGAGGACGCCGGATACATCATCCCGAGCGAAGGTGCCATCCGGGGCTCCGACGTGATGGTCGTGCTGTCCGGGGCCAAGCACCCGATCGCCGCCCACCTGTGGATCGACTTCAACCTCGATGCGGAGGTCAGCGCCGCGAACTCGAACTACATCGGCTATATGGGCCCCAACGCAGCTGCCCAGCAGTTCATCGACTCAGCCATCCTCGGCAACCCGAACCTCAATCCCGACGCCGGCGTCTACGACTCCCTGGCCCATTTGGTCAGTTTGGAAGGCGAGGACCTCGACAAGTACACGACGCGCTGGCTCGAGCTCACGAGCTAGTGGCGGACGCCGCCGAACCACCGCGGTCGGAACGGTCTCGGCTGTCTGCCGGCCTGCTCGTCGTGCCGGGCGTGGCCTGGCTGCTCCTGTTCTTCCTTCTGCCGCTGCTGATCATCTTCGTCGTCAGCCTCGGCTCCAAGGACGGGACCGGCCACGTCGTCCTCAGCGACCCGGGCCTGAGGAATTACATCGAGGCGACCAGGCCCGAGTTCCTGCCCGCGTTCGCGAATTCGCTCCGATACTCGGTGTTGACGACGGTCCTGTCGTTGCTCATCGGCTATCCGATCGCGTACTGGATCTC
>JANMBS010000071.1:0-1873 GCA_031360525.1 Thermomicrobiales bacterium | reverse complement strand
AGGATCCCGTCGGGACCGGGCCGGACCGGTTCGGCCAGCATGAAGTCGCGGCGCTCCGGGGTCCAACCCGGCGGGTCATAGGGAAACTCGATGAATGGTCCGCCGCCAACACCGGCCGCCACGTGCAGGTTGGCCAGTAGACCGATGCCGTTGCTCCACGTGTGTGGCGTGTACCAGCGGTTGCGGGCGAGGGCGAGCTCGGCGATCGCGCGGCCACGGAGCATGCCTCCGGCAAGCACGACGTCCGGCTGGTGGACATCGAACGCGTCGGCCTCCACCGCAGCCAGCAGCTCGGCGAACGTCCGGGTCATCTCACCGCCCGCGATGCGAACGCCGGTCCCCGACGCCCGGAGCGCGGCAAGGCCGGTCAGGTCCGTGCCGGCCAGCGGCTCCTCGAGCCACAGGACGTCGTACTCGGCGAGCTGCAGCGCGATCTCGCGGGCGGCGACTGGGTCGAGCGACGGCGACGTGTCCCCCGCCATCCGCCAGCCCTGGTTGAGGTCGACCATGATCGCCATCGACTCTCCGACCGCGTGACGGGTCGCTGCCACGGAGGCCAGGCCCTCCTCGAGCCGGCGTGGATCGACCCGGATCTTGAGCGCCCCGAACCCCTCGTCACGCATGCGGAGCGCGGATTCGGCCCGGGCGGCAGGGGCCAGGTGCGACCCACACGAGGCGTATGCCGGGATCCCCGTCGTCGCGCCACCGAACAGGGTCGCGACCGGCACGCCCGCGACCTGCCCGGCGATGTCCCACAGGGCGGCCTCGAGCGGCCAGTAGCGGCCGGCGTGGAAGTCGATCGTCTCGAGGACACGGACGTGGTGGGCGATCGCCGCCGGATCCGCGCCGATGAACAGGTGCTCGAACGCCTCGAAGCCGTCCATCGTGTCACCCGACCCGATGCCGACGACGCCCTCGTCGGTCTCGACGCGGACGATCGTCGCCGCGAATGAGCGCCGCGGGACCGGGTCCCACGCGGCGGAAAACGGCGGGTCGAGCGGCAGGACCAGACGGTCCAGGCGGATGCCGGTGATACGCACATGGGGAGTATCGCGCAGTCGTGCGGTCGCCAAGAGGCGGCTGACTGCGAGGTTGCGTCCCGGTTTCGTTGACAGTGCGGTGGGCCGCCAGTACCGTTCCGAGACACTCCGACGTCTGGCCGGAGGCAAACGTGGCCGGACGGAGGGGTCGTTTTCGCGAACGATGCCTGACATGTGCTCGTCGCCACCAGGTCGTGCTCGCTGGAGGATCAAGACCGATGGATTATTCCGAGCTGGACAAGGTCCGACGTTCAACCACCCCATTGCAACTCGACGCGGTGGAGTCGTTCGCGCGGGGTCGACTCACCCGACGCGAGTTCATCAAGCGCGGCACGATCGTCGGGTTGTCGATGGCGTCGATCAGCGCCGTCATCGCGGCCTGCGGCGGAACCACCACAAGCCCGGGCGCGAGCAGCGCTGGCAGCGCAGGTGCCCCCAGCACGGGCGCCAGTGCACCGGCCGGCTCGCCGACGACTGGTGGCACCATCCGGATCGCATGCCAGCGCCCCGCCGGGCCGCTCGACCCGGTCGCGATGATCGACCTCGCGAGCTACGGGATCACCGCGCAGTCATTCGAGTTCCTGTGCACGCTGGCCCCGAACGCGACCGACATCGCCCCGGGCCTTGCCGAGAGCTGGACCCCGAACTCGGACAACAGCGTCTGGACGTTCAAGCTCCGCTCCGGCGTCAAATGGCATGACGTCACAGACTTCACCTCGGCCGACGTTGTCGACACCATGAATCGCCTGGTCGCCGCGGGCTACTCTGGCCTCAAGGGCGTCCTTTAAAATTACTCTGCTGTCGAGACCGACCCGGGGACAGTGACTATGAAT
>JANMBS010000068.1:0-1687 GCA_031360525.1 Thermomicrobiales bacterium | reverse complement strand
GCGCGGCGGTCAACCCGCCGCGCCGTCGCATGACGTCTAGCTAGATCGCGGACCCGCCGTCGACTCCTGTCGTTGGGTGGATCCGATCTTGGATAGCGATTCGGTCATGTTCTTCGTCGCCTCATCCAGCGACAGTCCACTTCCGTCGGCAGCCCCCTGGAAGTCCTCGCGGGTGATGTCGGTCGGCTGATGCCGCTCATCCGGCTCGCCGCAACCACAATTCATGCACATGCCGTGTTCTCCTTGGTCCGCGCTGGGGGCCTCACTACGGTGACCCAAGTCGTGCTCACCCCGTCCAACGAAGCGGCGTCGAGAAATGTCAGTGTCGTAACGAATCACATGGGCAGGTGGAGATCGGGCTCACGGCTCCACAGCCTGTGGTCCGCCATCGCGGTCACGAAGCGTTGGATGACTGGCCCCGTGAGCCGAGCGCCGACGGCCGTCGCCGCGTCGGCCGGACGGTCGCCCTTCGGCCCGTCGACCGGGATGCCAGCCTCCTGGAGGAGCCGGATGCCGTCGCCGCTGGCAGCGATCGCCTTGCAGTGTTTGTAGGCGTCCTTCACGAACTCGACAGCATCTGCCTCCTGGGTCCAGTCGCGCGCATGAGTTCCGTCGGCGACGGCGACCGCGTCGAACAGGACCGACGAGGTGGTGAGGATAGAGAACGGCGGACCGTATGCCTTGCCGTCGTCCGCCACCACTGGACCAACGTGGGGTCCCACCAGTACCGCCGCCGCGCCCTGGCGGGCGAGAGCTTTCGTGAGCGCGCCCACGCCGGCCGCATCGAAGCCGTCGGCGACAAGGACGGCGACCTTTCGGGTGGCGATGGATCCCGGCACGTAGGTCATCATGCTCAGGGCGTTCGACACGAACGAACGATCCGCGAGCGGACGGTGCTGGTGATCCTTGGGATCGCCGTCGGCCGGAACGCTGCGGTTGGGAGGGGCGGCCGGTTTGGCCGGTACCGTCAGTCCAAGCGCCTTTGCGACAGACGCGGCGAGGCCGCCATCGATCTGCGCGAGATGAAGGACCATTCGCTCGCGCACGTCCGGGTTCTTCACCTTCCCGAGCTCGAACCGGAGCGCCTTGATCAGGTGCTGCTGCTCGGGCTCCGACTGGCTCTTGAAGAACATCCGTGCCTGGCCGTAGTGATCAAAGAAGCTTGCGCCACGCTGGCGAACCTTGCCGCCCTCGACGGGCTGTGGGAACGTCACGTACCCACCAGCGGCAGCTTTCGCTTGGGCAGGAAGGTTGTCTCCAAGCGTGTTCGGGCCGTAGCTCACCTTGCCCGCGCTGATGGTCTGACGCATGTGTCCGTCGCGCTGGTTGTTGTGGACCGGCGCGACCGATCGATTGATCGGGATCTCGTGGAAGTTCGGTCCGCCGAGCCTGATCAGTTGGGTATCGGTGTAGGAGAACAAGCGGCCCTGGAGGAGTGGGTCGTTGCTGAAATCGATCCCAGGGACAACGTGGCCGACATGGAATGCGGCCTGCTCGGTCTCGGCGAAGAAGTTGTCGGGATTCCGGTTCAGTGTGAGCTTGCCGACTCGCCGGACGGGGACCATTTCCTCTGGAATCAGCTTCGTGGGATCCAGAAGGTCGAATCCGAACGCGAACTCATCCTTCTCCTCGACGATCTGCACACCGAGCTCCCACTCGGGAAAGCTGCCGCCCGCGATCGCATCCC
>JANMBS010000037.1:0-3353 GCA_031360525.1 Thermomicrobiales bacterium | reverse complement strand
CTACTTCCCGGGCGACTCGCCCGAGACCTGTTGGGACCGCTGGTGGCAGCGCCAGGCGGCGCGTCAGTGGGCGGGCTGGAGCTTCGGTGGCTCCGACCCATGGAGTGCGTCGAGGGCCTCTTCGGCCACCTCGCCCTCTTCGTGCTCATGGCTTTCGATGGCGAGGACGATGAACATCAGCGTCAGGATGCTGAAGATGAGGGCCTGGATCGCATTGAGCAACACCTCGAGGCCAAGCAGGCCGACCGGGACGAAGGCGATGGTCAGCGCCGTGATGACACCGAGTGCCACCTCCCCGCCGTAGATGTTGCCGAAGAGACGCATCGAGAGCGTGACCGGTTTGACGAATTCGAGCATCAATTCCACGAGGCCGACGAACATCGCGATCGCGCCCGCTCCGATCCCGTGCCGGAACTCATAGAACGGGAAGAACTTGCCTAGATAGCCGCCGACGCCGAGACGGCGGAACCCCTGGAACTCGAAGTAGACGAAGCTGACCAACGCGAGTCCCAGGGTGATGTTGATGTCGCTCGTCGGGGCGCGCAGTTCCTCGATCCGGCCGACCGGGGGGATGAGCCCGCTCCAGTTACAGAACAGGATCAGCAGGAAGAACGCGGCAAAGAGGGGGATGTACGGCCGCGCGGCCGGGCCGGCGATCCCGATCCCGAAATCGCTCAGGAACTCGTAGAACCACTCGAACACGTTCTGGGCGCGGCCCGGGATGAGCTTCGAGCCGCGGACCATCAGGAACGAGATCAGGAGGACGACGGCCATGACGATCCACATCGTCAGGATGGTCGAGCTGATGCTCGGGTAGAACACGACGAGCTCGCTGGCGGGTGGATGCGCGGAACCCTCGGGCGCCCACACGATGTGCGGCGCGGGGAACTCCAGGGTTCCCTCGATGTAGCAGACCGGGAAGGCGCAGGCATCTCCGGGCGTCCCTTCCTTGGGGAACGGCGGGACGAAGATCAGCGCGATGATGTTGAAGACGATGACGAGGCCGATGATCCCGAACCAGCGCACCGACAGGCCGCGGCCCTTCTTCGGCGGCGGTGTTGTGGCCTCGACGACTTCTGGGGTCACGTCCTGCTCGCTCGACACACTTGCTCCACACACAGGAGCGCGGCTCGACGCCGCGCTCGGATCCTCCACCGTCGGTCTACCTGCGACCGACTAATCGAATGACTTCAGGAACCGGCTGATCAACCTGACGATCATCAGGGTCCCTGCCCCAGCGCCGACGAGAAAGCCGACGATCAAGAACACGGGAAGTGTCCCGAGTCGCTCATCGACCTGGTAGCCGACAAGCACGCCGATCAGCGTCGTGACCAGGAGGGAGACGCCGATCTCCGAGAAGAGGACTAGATATCCAAAACCTCGGCCGGGCTCGATCATGGGCGACCTGTTACGGCCGCGGCAGTATAGCAGCTGCGACCTGGGACCCCGCGTGGCTCATCGCCCTAGTCCTCGGTCGTTCCCTGGTGCACACCGTCCTCGTAGGCTTCTGCCTCGAGCTCGTCGGGCCGATCGAAATCACCGCGCGTCGGGAGGAACAGGATCAGGCCTGAGGCCACGAAGATGCCGAGGAAGGCATATAGCTGGGTGACGCCGGACAGCAGCAGCGACAGCACCGCGAGCGCCACGCAGATGCCGTAGATCGCCAGGACGGTCTGCCGGTGGCTCAGGCCGAGGTCCAGCAGCCGGTGGTGGATGTGGGTCCGATCCGGGCTGAACGGCGAGCGTCGCTGTGAGACGCGCCGGACGATGATCCAGAAGGTGTCGATGATCGGCACGCCAAGGACCAGCACCGCCACGGCCACCTTGGCCGTCCCCAGGATCGCCAGCACGGCCAGCGTGTAGCCGACGAACTGGACGCCGCTCGTGCCAGTGAAGATCGAGGCGGGGTTGAAGTTCCAGCGCAGGAAACCGAGCAGCGCACCCGCCAGGGCGAAACACAGTACGGCGATGAGCGGTTGACGGACGTCCGTGGTGAGGCTGATCATGCCCAGGGTGACGGCGGCGATGAACGCGACGCCGGTCGACAGGCCGTCGAGGCCGTCGATCCAGTTGATGCTGTTGATCATCCCGACGATCCAGAAGATCGTCAGCCCGGCCGCGACGGGACCGACGAACGGTATGACCCGGCCTGGGGCGAGCGGGTTGGCGATGTATTCGATCGAGATCCCGAGCGCGACCGCTCCGCAGGCGAGTGCGACCTGGCCGAGCAGCTGGTAGCGCGCCCGCAGGTCGAACAGGTCATCGACGGCGCCGAGTGCCGCCGCCGCCGCGCCACCGAGCAGCAGGGCCGCGACCTCCGACGGCGAAAGCCCGGCCGGGATGGGCACGAACTTCGCGCTCTCGTTGGCCAGGAGGAACAGGCCGGCAACCAGCAGGAACGCGGCGCAGACGGCGAGACCCCCGCCACGCGGGACCGGAATCGTGTTGACCCGTCGGGCCTCCGGTCGATCGACGATCTCGTAGCGGATGACCACGTTGCGGACCAGCGGCGTGAGGACAAGGGCGACGATGGCGGCCAGGATGAAGACGACGACGATCGGCCCGATGGCGTTGCCGACGGTCGGGATGAAATTCATCGGGGAACGGCTCGCGCGGGCTGGTCGCTTCTCCTCGCCGTCACGCGGCGCGCAGGCCCGGCACCGGGAAGCGAGCGACGATCTCGTGGACCTCGTCCGCGAGACGACGCTGCGCGGCGGGTTCGTCGCGCTTCGCGATCGCGTCGATGATGATCCGGCCGACCGCCCGCATCTCGTCGGGACCGAACCCGCGGGAGGTGGTCGCCGGGGTCCCGATGCGGATCCCGGAAGCGGTGTTCGGTGGCAGCGTGTCGAACGGGATCGCGTTCTTGTTGACGGTGATCCCGATCTCGTCGAGCAGGTGTTCGGCTTCCTTGCCAGTCACACCGAGCGGTGTCACGTCGACGAGCAGGAGATGGTTGTCCGTGCCGCCCGAGACGACTCGGGCACCCAGTCCGGCCAGCGTGTCGGCGATGACCCGGGCGTTCTCGATCGTCCGACGCTGGTCGGTGCGGAAGGTCTCCTCAGCGGCCAGCTTGAAGGCGACGGCCTTGCCGGCGATGACGTGCATCAGCGGGCCACCCTGGGTGCCCGGGAAGACGTTCCGGTCGATCGAGGCGGCCAGGGCGCCGTCGGCGTCGGCGTTCTTGACGGCAGGGAAGGCGGCCGGGTCGAGGCCCGGTCGAAGCGAGCGCCGGCTGAAGGTCATCCCGCCGCGCGGGCCGCGAAGGGTCTTGTGGGTGGTCGTGGTGACCAGGTCCGCGTGCGGGAACGGGCTTGGGTGGACATCGGCCGCCACGAGCCCGGCGATATGTG
>JANMBS010000005.1:0-1887 GCA_031360525.1 Thermomicrobiales bacterium | reverse complement strand
CGGTCGTCTTGGTGGCGCGCCGTCGCGGGAGGACTCGCTCGGCCAGTCCGGCGTGACGGGCGTCATTCGGAACATCGAGACCGGCGGTCGCGCCCCGGGTGGTCCGTTGCCTCCGGCCTAGTCGTCCTTGCGGTCGTCGCGTCCGCCTGCAGCGCCGCGCCGGCCGACACGGGCGAGGTCCCTGGGCTGTACCTCGATCTCAGCGACTTCAAGATCATCACGGATCACCCGACGGTCACGGCGGGCCGCGTCGTGTTCGGGATCCGCAACCACGCCGCGATGGGCCACGAGGTCAGGGTCCTCAAAAGCGACGTCGATGCGGACAAGCTCCCGATCGACGGGTCCGCCAAGGCCAGCGAGGCTGGCAAGGTCGGCGAGCTCCTGAACATCGGGGCCGGTGCGTCGCGGAAGCTCGTCCTGGACCTGACGCCAGGCAGATACGTCATCGTGTGCAACATCGCAGGCCACTATCAGCTGGGGATGCGGGTCGCGCTCGAAGTGAAGTGAGCCCTACTTCAGGGTTTCGAGGAACTTCACGATCGAGAGGATCTGCGCGTCGTCGAGCGGTCCGCCATAGGCCTTGCTGAACGCGGGCATCACGACCCCGGGCTTCAGACCCGGCGCGTTGCCGACCCACTTCACGAGGTTCGCCTCGTTCACGTTGAGACCGGCGATGCCGCCGATCGGCGTCTTCTGGGACATGAGGTGGGTGAGCTCGGGCCCGACCTTGCCGCCGGTGAGGCCCTGGACGGTGTGGCAGCCGGCGCATGCGAGGGTCGTGTAGAGCTGCTTGCCGGTCGCCACGGCCGGGTCATTGAACAGGTCAGCCTGCTTCACGGCCGAGGCGGCCCACGCCGCGTAGTCGGCGGGATTCTGGGCGATGACCGTGATGAGCATGTCGGCGTGACCGGTCCCGCAAAACTCCGAGCACTGGCCGGTGAAGGTCCCCGGGCGGTCGGCCTGCATCCAGACGGAGGTGCTTCGGCCGGGGACGGCGTCCTTATGGGCGCCGAGCTTCGGGACGAAGAAGGAGTGGATCACATCCGTCGCGCTGAGCTCGATCTTGATCTTCTGGCCGGCCGGGATGTGTAGCTCCTCGGCCGCCGTCAGATAGGTACCGTCCTTCAGCTTGAATTGCGGATCAGAGGGGTACTGGAAATTCCAGACCCATTGCTTGCCATCTGCCTTGATCGTCATCGGGTTCCCGCTGTCGATGTCATTCACGTACGCGAGCCGTTGGAACGACAGGACGCTGAACGCGATGACCATGAGCGTCGGGATGACCGTCCAGATGAGCTCCAAGAGGTTGTGGCCGTGGTACTGCCGGGCCTGGTGGCCCGGCCGCTCACGGAACCGGATGCCCGCGACGACGAGCGCGCCAACGACTATCGCGAGCACCACCACGGCGGCGGCGAACATGACCCAGTAGAGGTCGGCGATGGATCGGGACAGCGGCCCCTGCGGGTCGTTCATCCATGGCATGCGCGTCCAACACTAGGACAGCGTTTCGACGCCCGCCAATCGGTGACCCGGGAGTTCCGGTAGAGTTCGAGCCCATGGCAGGGCACGATCAGCCGATCCACATGCCGCCACCGAGCCTGTCGCCCGTCACGATCGGCGTCGGCGTCACCCTCATCTCCTTCGGGGTCCTCTGGAGCCTGATCCTCATCGGCATCGGGGTCGTGCTCCTCCTCATCGGGCTCGCCACCTGGCTCATCGACGACGCCCGGGCCTACACCCAGGCGAGCGACGACGGCGGGCACCACTGATGGCGGACCGCACGATCGTCCGCGGGCGCCGCGGGAGACCCACCGTCGACCGGCTGCCGGTCAACGACTCCGGCTACGAGGTCCAGCCCACCGCGTTCAACAGCGGCATGTGGGCGAT
>JANMBS010000542.1:0-7330 GCA_031360525.1 Thermomicrobiales bacterium | reverse complement strand
ATCCCGGACTTCCCGTATCTCCGGCCCGACGGCCTGAGCCTCTCGGTCCTGATCACCAGCCCGGGCTTGCTGTTGGCGACCCAGGCCGACTGGCGACGGCCGCGCGCGTGGTGGCTCGCCGGGGCGACGATCGCTGTCCTCATTCCGACGCTGCTCTACTACGGCGGCGGATGGCTCCAGTACGGATACCGCTACTTCCTCGATTCGGTGCCGTTCGTGATCGCCTTGTGCTGTCTGGCCGCGGTCCGCCAGGGCCGGATCGGTCTCGGCTGGATGGCGCTGATCGCCTTCGGGACCGTCGTGATGGCCTTCGGCGTCTACTGGGCGCCGATCATCTGATGCGCCGCAACCTCCGTCCGCTCTGGGTCGGCCTGACGATCGTCATCCTGGCGCTCGCCGCCATCGAGACGGTCCTGCTCGATCGGATCATCGACGGCCAGGCTGCGATCGGCACGGACCTGCACTACTACCAGTCCGTGGCCCAGCGCTGGGTCGACACCGGGGTCTACTACACCGAGCACCAACTTGCCGGTCCGTACGTGATCCAGACCCAGGTCGACAACCTGTACCCGCCGCACGCGCTCTACCTATTCGTCCCGTTCCTGTTCCTCCCGACCGTGCTTTGGTGGGTGATCCCGCTCGGCGTCATCGGCTACGTCGTCTGGTGGTGCCGGCCCGTGGCCTGGATGTGGCCGGTGCTGGCACTGATCGTCCTCTTCCCCAAGACGCCCGGGCAGATCCTGTTCGGCAACACCGACATGTGGATCGCGGCGGCGATCGCGGGCGGCGTCCGCTGGGCGTGGCCGTCGGTCTTCCTCACGTTGAAGCCCTCGTTGGGCTTCTTCGCGCTGATCGGCATCCGCTCGCGCTCATGGTGGATCGCCGCGGCCGTTCTGGCCCTTGCCAGCCTGCCGTTCCTGTCGCTATGGCTCGATTACCCGACGGCGACGAGGAACTCGAATGCCACGTTCTGGTATTCCTTCGGAAATCTGCCATTCTTCGTCCTCCCGATCCTCGCCTTCCTCGGTTCGAGCCGCCGGGGTGACACGCCCATCCAGACCTGGGCCGCCGGCCTGCTCCGTGGCGGGGGCTGGGCTGCCCGACAGAAGGAGACTCGATGAGTTCACGTTGGCCGATCCTTGCGATCTTCGTGCTCTCGGGGGCCGCCGGCCTCGTCTACGAGATCGTCTGGTCGCGCCAGCTCGTCCTAGTCTTCGGCAACACGACACAAGCCGTCTCGGCGATCCTCGCCGGGTTCTTTGGGGGCATGGCGATCGGCAGCGCGCTGGGCGGACGGCTGGCCGATCGCGTGCGTTCGCCGCTCCGGCTGTACGGCATCATCGAACTCGTCCTGGTGGTCGTCGTCCTCGCCACACCCGTGACGTTTCGCGTCATCCGCTCGCTCTATGGCGAGATCGCCGTGGCGCTGGAGGATGTGCCGCAGCTCCTCGCGCTCATCCGTCTCGGCTTGGCCCTCCTCGCGCTCGCTCCGGCGACGATCCTCATGGGCGCAACCCTGCCGACCTTGACCCGTCACCTCAGCTCGAACGCCCACTTGAGCCAATCGTTCGGGCGGCTGTATGCCGCGAACACGATCGGCGCCATCATCGGGACGCTGGCGGCAGGTCTGGTCCTGGTCGAACTGCTCGGATTGACGGGTGCCCTCGTGGTCGGTGCCGCCTGCTCGGCGGTCGCTGGCGTCGTGGCCCTCGCCATCGCCCGACGTCCTCGAGAGGTCGCCGAACCCTCCGAACCCGCGCCGGTCGCTGCGGCGCCGACACGCCCCGACCAGGGAGTCACCGGGCGGCGGACGCTCGCGCTGACGGTCGCGTTCATCTCCGGCCTGACATCGCTCGGCTATCAGGTGCTCTGGACACGGTTGCTCGCCTCCGGAACGGGCAACACCACCTACGTGTTCACGGTCATCCTCGGGGTCTTTCTCATCGGCCTTGCCATAGGAGCGTTGCTCTTCAACCACATCCGCCCGCGGATCACGGACCCCATCCGGCTTCTGGCATTCGCGCAGATCCTGGTCGCCGCTCTCGTCATGGCTGGCCTTGTTGCGGTCGTCGTCCGGCCCGAGGAACTCGCACCCGGCGCCTCGTTGAAGACCCTGGAGGCCCTCATCCTGTCGGCCACCCTGGTCGTGCTGCCCGTAACTGTTGTCCTCGGCCTCAGCTTCCCCGCGGCATCGGCCTTGCTGTCGGACGACACGCGCCATGCCGGCTCCGAATCGGGATCGCTCGTCGCGGTCAATACTGTCGGCGCCATCGCCGGCAGCGTGATCATCCCGTTCCTGCTGATCCCCGCGCTCGGATCGCCGCTCGTCGTCGCGCTGCTCGCGCTCGTGAATGCCGCGCTGGGCATCGCCCTGGCGTTCCGTATAGGCGAACCACGCCGGCCGCTGGTCACGATCGGCCTCGTCGTCGCGATCGTGGTGGCTGCGATCGCGTTCGCCCCGGGGGTGCTCGTGCAGCCGAACGAGGCATACCTGCGGGCCGCCGGAGGCCGGATCTTCGCCTCGACCGAGGACGAAATCGCGTCGGTGCAATCAGGCCAGGTCCATTTCACGCCGGAACTGTGGGTCGGCGGGACGTCAATGACGCTCCTCACGGTCGACGCCAAGCTGATGCCGATCCTGCCACTCATCGCGCGGCCGGATTCGACGCGGGCCCTGGTGGTCGCGTTCGGGATGGGTTCCGCGTATCGCGCGGCGCTGATCGCGGGCCTGCACACGGACGCCGTCGAGCTCGTCCCGAGCGTCCCAAAGATGTTCGGTTTCTACTACCCAGACGCCGACGCCGTGCTCGCCGACCCGAATGGGCGGGTCATCGTGACCGACGGCCGGAACCACCTCGAGCTGACGAAGGACCGCTTTGACATCATCGTCACCGACCCACCACCCCCGATCGAGAGTTCCGGCGCGTCCGTCATCTCGTCCAAGGAGTACTACGAGGCCGGCCGTGACCACCTCACCTCAACCGGGATCATGATGCAGTGGCTGCCCTACGGCGGGACCGCCGACGAGTTCCACGATCACATCCGGACCTTCGCCGCGGTGTTCCCGCAAGTCCTACTGGTCAAGGGCAGCGGCGGGTACGGCATCTACATGCTCGGATCGGCCTCGCCGATCGCCTTTGACGAGGCCAACATCCGTGAGGTCCTCGCCCGCCCCGGCGTCCTGGAGGACATCTCGGCGGCCTACGATTCGCCGGCAAGGACCGTGGACGACTGGGTCGGCGTCATCGCCCGGCAGACGTGGCTGACCGGCGCCGAGGTCGGAGCCGAAGCCGGACCTGGGCCGCTGATCACCGACGACCGTCCGCGCCCGGAGTACTTCCTGCTCCGTCGCCTGCTTGGTGGCACGCTGCACTAGCGCGTGGCTATCGTCCTGGCCAGCGGATGTCCCAGTCGCCACCAGGGAAGACCGGCACAACGCATGGATCTGCCCCGCCGATGCATGCGCTGTTCTGCGCCCAGCCGAGCGTGGGTGGCGCCTGGATCCGGAAATCCCATACCACGCCGACGACGAGCAGCATCCCGAGGGCGATGCCGGCCCTCCGCTGCCGGCGCCCGCCTATCACCACAGAGACGATGACGATCGCCATCATCGCCGCGATGGCGAACAGGAAGTACCTGCCGCCACCCCAACCGGCGAGCAGGCTCGACGTCGAATCGGCCGCCCGAACCACGCCGGCCACCGCTACCACGACGGCGGCATAGACGAGGACCGCCAGAGTCCTTCGAGGGATGACCGATCCGGCGATGACCAGGAGGGTGGCGATCAGGACGACGAACGCTGCGCCGGCCAGCAACGGAATGCTTGCCGCACTCAGCAGCCACGTCACCTGATATCCGAGCAAGGGCGTGACCAAGAGCCGGGTCGCCAGGATCGCCACGGCCTCGGTGATCGTTGCGCCAACCGGGCCTGCGTGGGGCGCGGTCGCCACGAAGGCGAGCTGGACGATGGCGCTCCCGACCACGATCCACGTGACCGCCCCGAGTCGTCGGGGCTGCCACAGGTAGAGCGGCGCGAAGACGATCGAGAATGGCCCAGTCAAGCCGACCACGCCGACGGCGACGCGATCTGGCCATCTCCAGCGCGGGCCGGGCTCATCGGCGAAGAACCGCGCGAGCAGAAAGAAGGCGAGGCTCCACTGGAGAAAGACGAGATGCCATGACAGGTTCTGCGCTGCCGGCATCAGGACGAAGCCGAGCGCCAGGGCGAGCCGGAGGCGTGGATCGGGCACAGCCGTTCGGAGCCGATCACTGGCGATGAACGCCGCGACCCCAGCCGTCACGAGAATGGTCACCGCGTTCATCAGCAGGGGCGCAAAGGCCGGAGGTATGGCCGCGGCGGCCACCGCCACCATTCGGGGGGCGAGCAGGAGATATCCCTGGGCGGGTTGAGCCAGCGACGTGAGACCATCGAATCCGCCAAGGTAGAAGACTCGCCCGTCTTCCCACACCGGCTCGGCGGTGAACAACGCCGTGGGATCGCGGAGGACAAGGATCAGGAGCGAGAGCGCGAATGCGGTCACCGTATAGGCGCGCACGACTGGCGCATCAGTGATCCAGGCTCGAGGCCGATCGAGCGACCCCCTGACCGTCACCCTTCGTTCACTCCCGGCGGGCTTTGCTTGGCGTGCCGCTGTCGTGCCACATCGGGCTAGTTTGCCCGAGCACCGGCCGCGCGGTGTACCGACGAACTTCCTGCCGTGACCCGTTCTTCTCAATTGACCGCGCGGCTCCGTGACCGAACATGACATGCGCATGGCCGATGGAGGATGGATGGCCCTACAAACCCTTCACGTTCGACGTTCGATCGCCGAGATGACGCTGCCGTTCGCGCTAGGAAAGATCGCGGAGCTGCGAGCGCAGGGCTGGACGGACGTGCGGGTGGCGGCCCAGCCGTTCACGGACGACTACGCCGACCTCCTGTCGTACCTGCAGTTCGGATCGTGACGCAGGGCCGACGAGGTTGCCGCCGCAACCAATCCGGACTCCGGTGTAGCATTCTTTCGTGACCTCCCTGACCCTCGACGCAGAGCCTGCCTGTCCGGCGGCCGACCGCGACCCGACCGCGGCCCCGGCCCCATCTGCATTGCGCGTCGAGCGTCGATCCATCGACGACATCCGGCAGGCCACCTGGGATGCCCTGGTGGCTCGCACTCCCTGGTCGACGCCCTTCTCCGGCTGGGCATTCCAGCGTGCCTGGTGGGATGCCTACCGGGCCAACGCCCACGAGGAGACCCTCGTCCTGGTCCCGTCCGACGCCCGACCAGGCGCCGACCCGGTGGCCATCATCCCGCTGATGCACCGCCATGAGGTCGAGCCCGACGACGAGCCGCTCCACACGAAGATGCGCCACGGAGCGCCAACCGAACTCACGCCGGTGGCTCCGACCGCGACCGCGGTCTTCTTCGGGGCCTCGTATCACGCCGATTACGCCACGGTCCTGGCGGCGCCCGAGGACCTGCCGGCCGTCTCCCACGCGTTTGCCGACTACCTCGCCGAACCGGCAGAACGCCGCCCGTGGGACGTCGTCGACCTTCGGCGGTTGCGCTGCGGCGACCCGGCCGCCGACACCCTCGCTGCTGCCTTCGGCGCACGCGAGATGGCCGAAGGCTGGACGCTCAACGTCGAGCGCGAGGATGTGTGCCCGGTGGTCACGCTCCCGCTGGGGGCGGAGATGGAGACCTACCTCTCGACACTCGGCAAGAAGGAGCGCCACGAGATCCGGCGCAAGGTCCGTCGCGCCGAGGCCGTCGGCGAGATCCGTTTCGACGACTCCACCGATCCGCTGGCCGACCTCGACGCCTTCATCGAGTTGCACCAGAAGAAGTGGGGCGCTGACGGCCTCTTCCCGGACACGCCCGGTGGCGCCCAGAGCCGGGTCCTGATCCGGCGCCTGTTCGAGCTCCATGGCGCGAACGGCCCGCTCCGGCTTGCGTTCCTGTCGGTCGGTGGCCGCCGGATCGCGGCCGGGATCCATTTCGAAAGCGACGAGGGTTACCTCTACTACAACGCGGGCGTGGACCCGGACGCCATGGACCTGTCGCCGGGCGTCCTCCTGGTCTACTGCCTGATCGAGCGGGCGCTGGCCCGCGGCGTGCGCCGGCTCGACTTCCTGCGTGGCAACGAGTCGTACAAGTATGCGTGGGGCGCGGTCGACGAACCCATCCAGCGATTACTCGTCCGACGTAGGAACGGATGACATGAGCGCACCGATGCCCTGGGATCCCTGCTTGACACCGCTCGAGAAACCGAGCCTCTTCGGTGGCCGGCGCGTGCGAGTGGTCGAGGTCCTTGCGACCGGCACCAACGGCGGCGCCCAGGAGCACCTGTTCTCGCTGGTGACCCGGCTCGACCCGGCACGCTACGAGGTGTCGGTCGTCTCCCTGTCGGCCGGGAGCGCCGTGCGCAAGCTCCAGCGGGCCGGAGTTGCGGTCCTGGTCATCGAGGATCCCGACGATGCGATCGCGGTCGGCGCACTTGCGGCCCACCTCACCGAGGTCCGAGCCGACGTCGTCCACGCCCACATGTACCGGGCGGAGACAGTCGCCGCGCGCGCCGTGATCGCCCTGGGTGAGGCGGGGCAGCGTCGCCCGTACCTGGTCGCCACGGCCCATTCCAGTCGCGTCCGGTCCGTCGCCGACCGCCAGACGCTGACCGAGCTGACGCCTCAGTTCGACCGGCTGATCGCGGTATCGAAGTCGAGTGAGGCGAAGCTCATCGACGAGGGCCGGGCCACCGTGCCGATCAGCCTCATCTACAACGGCGTCGACCTCCAGCGCTACGACCACCAGGAGCCGTGCTGCACGCTCCCCGAGGAATATGGGATGGAGCCCGGCTCGAGGATCGTCGGCGTGGTTGCCCGACTGGAGCCGGAGAAGGGCCATCCGACCCTTCTCGAGGCATGGCCCGGCGTCCTGCGGAGCGTCCCGGACGCCTATCTCATGATCGTCGGCGAGGGCAGTCGCTGGGACGCGCTCGAAGCGCAGGCGCGCGCGTTGCGGATCGCCCATCGCGTCGTCTTCACCGGCCGCCGCGACGACGTCCCGGCGGTGACCGCCGCCCTGGACGTCGCCGTCCTGCCGTCCTACCGCGAGGCGCAGGGCCTGACGATCCTTGAGGCGATGGCGCTGTCGCGCCCGGTCGTCGCCTCGAACGTCGGCGGCATCCCGGAGATGGTCCAGGACGGCGTGACGGGCATCCTCGTGCCGCCACACGATGCCGAGGCGCTGACCAGGGCGATCGTTCGGCTGCTCACGGACCACCCCTACGCCGACATGCTCGGGCGCGCCGGCCACGACCTCGTCCACGACCA
>JANMBS010000526.1:0-3514 GCA_031360525.1 Thermomicrobiales bacterium | reverse complement strand
CTCACTGGCCAGGGGTTTGCCGACGAAGAAGCCACGGACGTTCGCCCACAGGCGACCCGACGTGGTGGTCGGTGCGCTCGCCGCCTGCTTGGCGGTCAGCTGGCCGGGGCCTGTGTAGCGGAAGTACGGCGCGTGCGGGCGCTCGACCCGGACACGCCGGTCGCCGGGCTTGCGACCCTGGAGCGGGCGTCGGCCGCCGATCATGGCTGGCCGTCAGGCGCCGACACGCAACCGATCGGCCAGACGGGGCGGCAGGCCCGCGGCGCGCATCGCCGCCCCGACGGCCTCGAAGTCGTAGGCGGCCCGTTCCCAGGTCGCGGTCCTGGCGTCGCTGTCGAGGACGAGGCAGCTCGCGCGGGGATCCCCGTCGCGCGGCTGGCCGACCGAGCCAGGGTTCAGGAAACAACGGCCCTCCCCGAGCGCGACCGTGTTGCCGGCACGTGGCGCGAGCGTCCGCATCCGGCCGTCGACCATGGTGAACGCGATCGGGACATGGGTGTGCCCGTGGAGCCCGTGCTCGGTCGAGATGGCCGACAGGCCCGCCCGGGCAAGCGCGGCCGACGTGACGTACTCCCAGATCGGGTCGCGCGGGCTGCCATGGACCAGCGTGAAGTCCGATTCGAGCCGGCGCAGAGGCAGTGCCGCCAGCCAGTCCCGCGTCGTCACGGAGATCGCCGTCCGAGTCCACTCCATCGCGGCCTTCGCCTCGGGGTTGAACCAGTCGATCTCATTTCCTCCGGTGGCCGCCGCGTCGTGGTTGCCGCGGACGCCGAGCGCACCGAGGGTCTTCAGCCGGTCGACGACGCCATCCGGTTCAGGCCCGTAGCCGACGACGTCACCGAGGTGCCAGATCGCATCGACGGCACCGACCTTGGCGAGGACGGCATCGAGGGCGAGCAGGTTGCTGTGGATGTCGGAGACCACGACGATTCGCACGTCGTCGAATCTAGCAGCGTGACGCTCACCATGGCCGGCGCTTGCGCGCGCCGGGGTCGCGTGGATATCCGGGCGGGACTCGGCCGCGCGAGGTGGCCACGACGAGGCGATGGCGGTCGAGGCCCTCGACAGCGACCGGACGGACCTCGAGCGATCCGCCCCCGAGCGCGTCGATCGCCCGTTCGGCGGCGGCCAGCTCGTCGTCGAGGTCGCCTCGTTTCCAGGCGACGAGCGCGCCGCCCGGCTCCAGCAGCGGGAAGGCGAGTTCGACGAGCTCAGCGAGACTCGCGACGGCACGCACGGTGACCCCCGGCCAGCGGCCCCGGTGCCGGCCGTCGGTCGCCAGGGCCTCGGCTCGGACCGCGGCGGCCTCCACCGACCCATCAAGGCCCGTGGCGGCCACGACGGTGGACAGGAAGCCGGCCTTCTTGCGGACCGGCTCCAGTAGGAGCGCACGAGCGGCCGGCAGGGCCGCGGCGATCGGCAGCCCGGGGTAGCCGCCACCGGAGCCCAGGTCGATGAACCGGTCGATGCCGCGCTCGCGCAGGACACCGACGCCGCTCAAGCTGTCGACGACGTGGGCGATGGCGACGGCGGCCGGTTCCCGGATCCCGGTCAGGTTGATCGCCGCGGTCCAGGCCAGCAGCAGGCGCACGTGGCCGTCGATGGCCGCGCGCGCCGCGGGCGACACCGTCAGCGACAGCGCGCCAAGCCCGGCCTCGAGCGCGGCGTCGTACTCGATCGGAAGCTCCGGGGTGGCCTCGACGCGCGTCGGGAGCGGCTCACGCGGTCGGTCCACGACACGCCTCCTGTGGTTCGCGTGCCATCCCACCGCGCGGCGCCGCCCCCGGCGTCGGCATCGTTTCGCACCGTCGACCCTGCGTCGGTCTTCCGCCGTCCGTCCGGTTCACGGCCGGGTCTCCCCGTACCCCTCGCGAACAACGTTACCCTTGCTCCTGCCGCAGTGCGGATGCCGGACGGTAGAGGTCGGGCACGATCCGCGTCAACGGGGTTTTCCACCAAACTGCGACGCGCCGCCGGATTCGTGGAAAACCGCGCCCTGCGTCAACCGGAGCGAGCAGCTCCACGGACCGGCCGCCCGAGCGTGCGCCGGACGACATCGATGACCTCGTCGACGTACTCGTCCGCCTTGCCTTGTTCTGCGGCAGTGCGTACGCAGCCGCCGACGTGGTCCTCGAGGATCATGATCGACAGCGAATCGACGGCAGCGCGCAGGGCGGCGGTCTGCTGCAGGATGTCGACGCAGTACTCCTCGCGCTCGATCATCCGGGCGATCCCGCGGACCTGGCCCTCCATCCGCGACAGGCGCCGGATCAGCTGGGACTTGTCCTTCGAGTAGCTGTGACGGAAGTGGCTGGGGTCGGGTGGAGTGACTGTGCGGCGGCCCTCGGTCGGACTCATCGGCGGTCGGGAACCTCGCTGCTGGCGCCGGAACCTGGCGGTCGGCTCGGCACATCATACCCCCTGGGGGTATCTGTCCCACCGTCCGCCTCGCGTCCCGCCGCGCTCCGGTAGACTGGCCGCCGATGGGTCCACGCGATCATCCACGCCCGCTCCCCGACGGCGCCATGTGCACCGCCTGCGGAGCCCCCGTCCCGACCGGACGGATCCGGATCCTGGCCCGACGCGACGACCTCGCCTTCGTCGAACTCGATTGCGTCGCCTGCGGAAGCACGGCGCTCGGGCTGTTGATCGACTCCTCGGCACCCGGCGGCGAACCGATCCTCGACGTCGCCGGGGATCCCGGGACGGTCGGCCGAACCGCACTCGGCGCGACCGTCCGTGCGATCACGACCGCCGACGTGGAGGCCATCCGGGACGATCTCGCGGCCTGGGACGGCGACCTCGTGGGCTGGCTCGACGCGCTCGCGGACAGCGGTCGGCCCGGATCGGTCATCGACCGGTGAGCGATCCCGTGCGCGTCCCGAGCACCCCGTTCGCGCACGCCAGCGAAGCCGAGATGTCGCGCATCCTGGATTTCTACGCCGTCCGCTGGGAGTACGAGCCGGACACCTTTCCGATCCTGTGGAACCTCGATGGCGATGTCGTCGAGAGCTTCTCGCCGGACTTCTACCTGCCTGATCTGGACCTGTATCTCGAGATGACGACGCTGCGCCAGCGGTTGGTCCGCAAGAAGAACCGCAAACTGCGACGGCTGCGTGAGCTCTACCCGGACCTCAACGTCAAGTTGTTCTACGCCCGCGACTTCCGGGCGCTCATGCTCAAGTACGGCAAGCTCGCCCTGTTCGACGGCCTGTCGGGGTCGTCCGGGCAGGTCGCCTCGCCGCACGGGCTGCCCGAGTTGGCCAGCGACACGCCCGGTATCGAACTTCCCGCGGTCGTCGACCCGCCGGCGGTCCCGGCATCCCGACGCCGGCGTCGCACCGCCGCGCCTGACCCGGCCACGAAAGGACCTGCGATCCTGTCATGAACGAAGTCGCCCACCTCCACGAGGACGTCGGCGAGATCCTCCTGACCGAGGAGGAGATCGCGGCCAAGGTCCGCGAGCTCGGCGCCCGGATCAGCGCCGACTACGCGGGTCGGCGGGTCACCCTTG
>JANMBS010000520.1:0-3225 GCA_031360525.1 Thermomicrobiales bacterium | reverse complement strand
GGCCATCTGGATCACGACGTTCGCGGCTATCGGCGGCGTCCTTTTCCTGATCGGATCGCAGGTCCTCCGACTGCGCGACCTGCCCGAGGTCTCCACCGACTAGGGTCGGGCCTTAGGGCTCAGCCCGCAGCGCGGTTCTCGCGACAGCCCTGTGCCTGTGAGACACCATCTGGGGATCGAAGGCCACGTCGACCCGCCCTTCGGCCCGCTCCAGTGTCCGACAGGCACCTCCGGGCCCCCAGGGTGTCGCGGGCTGGGCTTCTGGCCGCGCTCGATCCGCAGATGGTGACTGATAAGCCCCGCGGCTGACGCCTCACTCCCAGCGGAAGGTCCGCAGCGTCACGGCCATCGCGACGATCCCCCACACCGCGAGCGTGGCGAGCGCCCGGCCCGCGTCCGCCTCACCGCCCGAGCCCAGGGCGACACGGAACGCGTCTGCGAGGGCTGCCGCCGGCAACAGTCCGGCGATCGTGGCGAGCGGCCCCGGCAGGTGACTGACCGGGATCACGATCCCGCCGAGAAGCAGGAACGCGACGAACAGCGCGTTGGCGAGGGCGAGGGTCGCCTCGGCCCGGAGCGCCCCCGCCAGCAGGAGACCAAGCCCGGCGAAGGCGAGGGTCCCGAGGAGCACGGCAACGATGAACAGGCCCGCCGACGCACCGGGTCCCGGCCGCCAACCGAGGACCACCGCGGCGATCGCCACGAGCAGGACGACCTGCCCGATCTCCACGGCCAGGACGGCCAGCATCTTCGCCGTCAGCAGGCCGGCGCGCGTCAACGGCGAGCCGCCGAGCCGCTTGAGGACCCCGTAGTTGCGTTCGTATGCGGTCGCGATCCCCAGGTTGACCAGGCTCGTCGCGATGACCGCGAGTGCGAGGGCCCCGGCCAGGAGGAAATCGACCGGCCGGCCATTCCCCGTGGGCAGGATCGCGACCGAGGCGAAGAAGAGCAGGACCACGACCGGGATGACGATCGTGACCAGCACATTCTCGCCGCGGCGCGCGGTCAGCCGCAGCTCCATCCCGGTCTGGGCGAGGGTCGCCGCGATCAGCGAGGATGGGCGGCTCACGGTGTGTCCCCACCCCGCGCCGCGGTCTGCCCCGCGACGAGCTCGAGATAGGCGTCCTCGAGGCTGCCCCCGGTGGTTCGCAGCTCGAGGATCAGGCGCCCGGCGATCGTGCACCAAGCGGCCAGCGCCGCGATGAGCTCGGCATCCGGGACGCAGCCCTCGACCCGGTAGCGGCCGCCGTCGCCGTCGGGGCTGACCGTGGCGCCGGGACGGATCTCAGCGAGCGCCCGTTCCAGCCCCGCCACGTCCTCCGGAGCGAGCGACCGGTCGACCTGGAACCGCAGCCGCGCAGTCACCCCGGCCCGCAACTCCGCCGGCGTCCCACCGGCCACGATCCGGCCACCGGCCAGCACGTAGATCCGATCGGCCAGCCGGTCCACGTCGGTCAGGTCGTGGCTGGTCATCAGGATCGCGGCCCCGTCGGCGCGCAGGTCCGCGACGATCGCCCGTGTCGTGGCACGGGCCTCCGGGTCCATCCCCGCCGTCGGTTCGTCGAGGATCACGACCTCGGGGCGTCCCACCAGCGCAACGGCGAGCCCCAGCCGCTGGCGTTCGCCACCGGACAACCGGCGGTAGCGGGTCCGGGCCACTCCGCCCAGTCCGACCAGCTCGAGCAGCTCGTCCGCGTCGCGCGGATCGGCGTGGAAGCGGCCGTACTGGCGGAGCGTCTCGCGCGGCTGGGCGCGCGGGTCGATGCCACCGCCCTGGAGCATCAGCCCGACCCTCGCCCGGAGCGTCCGTCCGCCCGCGACAGGATCCAGACCGAGGACGCGCGCCAGTCCGCCGTCCGCGCTGCGATAGCCCTCGACGATCTCGACCGTGGTCGTCTTGCCCGCGCCGTTCGGTCCGAGCAGCGCGACGAGCTCCCCACGGCTGACCGTCAGCGAGACGCCGTCGAGGACGGTCCGTGGTCCGTAGCGCTTGACCAGCCCGTCGACGACCACCATCGGGTCGCCGGCCGTCACTGCCTGATCCGCGCGTACTGGCGTTCGAAATCGGCGTCGGTCAGCTCGCCGATCTGGATCGAGCGGATGACCCCGGATCGATCGAGGAAGTAGGTCTGCGGCCGGGCGACGACCCGGTACGCGGTCTTGAGCGCCTTATCGGGATCGATCACGGTCGACCAGTCGGCGCCGTACTGGGCGACGAAGTCGCGGGCCGGTTCCACCGGATCGTCGGTCAGGACGCCGACGACGGTGAACCCATCCGCGGCGTGCTCGGCCTCCTTGGACTGGAAGAGCGGGAACTCGTCGCGGCACGGGACGCAGCCCGGACCCCAGAAGTTGACGACGACCGGCCTCCCGCGGAGGCTTGCCAGGTCGAACGCGGTCCCGTCGATCGTGGTCCCGACGATCGCCGGTGCCGGTTGGCCGACCGCCACCCGACCATCGCTGGGTCTTGTCCCCCCGCGGACCAGGAGCAGCACGCCGGCCGTGGTCGCGGCCGCGACCAGGAGCGCGAGCAGGATCGGTCGTCGCGGCATGATCGGGCGCTGCCTTCTGGAGCGTCGCCGTCCCCGTCATGTTCGAGTGGATGCTGCACACGTAGGGGTAGGTGCCGGCGGGCAGCGCAGGCACGTCGTAGACCCGCGTCTCGACGCCGTTGAAGACCTCGCCCTTGTAGGCGACCGCACCCGACGGATCCTTGAGTTCGACGTTGTGCGGCGTCCCGGGATCTTCGTTGGCGAAGGCGATCGTGAACGGCTTCCCGGCCGGGGCGGTGAAGGATGTCTCGACGTAGGCGACGCCCTTGGCGTGGACGGTGACGTCGGCCGTCACGGGACCGGCCGCTGGCGCGCCCGATCCGGGAGGTCCGGACGCTGGGGCCCCCGACGCCGGCGGCGCAGCGGGGCCGGGGGATCCTGAGGGCCCCGGTCCGCCGGCCCCGGCGGCCGTATCGGTCGTGAACACGCCCGACTGGAGGACCGCCGCACCGACGATCAGCACGGTCAGGGTTGTCAGCAGCCGCCGCGGCGTCGCGGGGGCCGGGCCGTTGTCGATGTGGCCGGTCGACTCCGCTTCGACGACTCGCCGGTAATCGAGGACGGCGTCGGTCAGCCACCCGACCAGGGTCGAGATGAGCGCGATGACGCCCACCGCCAGGAGCCAGCCACCGAATACGAGCCCGAGGAACAGGGTGAAGAGCCCGAACGCGCC
>JANMBS010000454.1:0-2754 GCA_031360525.1 Thermomicrobiales bacterium | reverse complement strand
TCGAGGCCGGCGATCTCCCGCAACCGGGGATGGATCTCCCAGTGCCAGTGGTAGGTCGCGTCGACCTGCTCGCGCAGCGGCGCCGTGTGGAGCACGAGGTTGTAGGGCGGGCCGTCGAGGCTGGCCGCCAGCCGGGACAGGACCTGGCGCAGGGCCTCCGCGGTTGCGGCCACGTCGGGCTTAGTGGCACGCCCGAAATCGGCCTCGTGGCGGCGCGGGACGATCCAGACCTCGAATGACGAGCGCGACGCGTACGGGGCGAAGGCCACGCTCGCGTCGTCCTCCCAGACGAGCCGGTCGGGAAGCCGGGATTCGTCACGGACCAGGCGGCAGAAGGGGCATTCGCCCTCGCGGATCACGAAACGGGCCGCGCCGCCCATCTCCTCCGCGATCCGGTGCGGGACCTGGGGCAGGTCGTACAGGTCGAGGCACAGGTGGTTGGTCCGCGCACCGGCCTGCGCTCCCCAGTTCTGGACGACCTGGAGATAGTCCGTCTGGCCAAGGGAGCGAGCCTCCGAGAGTGCTTCGCGTGCCTTCCCGACCAGCGCCTCGATCATCTCGGTCCCCACGGCGTGCAACGGCCGGTGCTCCTCCGGCGGAGCGATGATCGTCCGCCAGCTGCCGGTCGCGCGTGCCTGGGCGAGTGCCACCTGGCCCAGACCCGTGTTGAGCTCGCGGGCGTCGTCGCCGGTCCCGACCACGTGGAACGCGAAGTCCTTGAGCATCCGCACGCGCACACCGTCGCCCTCCGGCGTCGAGCAGTTCGCGCAGCCGAACAGGCGGTCGTCGATCGGTTCGGCGGCACGCGCAAAACGATCGCGGTGAAAGGCGCGGTCGACGACGGTCGCGACCCACCAGCCGGTGATCGGATCCTTGCGGAGCTCGAAGAGACCGGCGGCCATCGTCAGATCCCTGTCAGCGGCGCGCCAAGCCCGGCAGCCAACGAGCCCGCGAAGATGGCCGCGGCGCGCGCGACGGATCCCGTCGTCGGCGGATTCGCCGCCTCACCGCGCTCGGCCGCGATCGAGGTCGAGGTCACGCCCGGCATCCCGCATGGGTCGATCATCTCGAAGTCGGCGAGATCGACGGTGACGTTCAAGGCGATCCCGTGGTAGCTCACGCCGCGCTCGACGCGCAGGCCGAGAGCTCCGATCTTGCGCGGATCGGCGCCGTCCGGGTCGCACCAGCAGCCGGGGTGACCATCGCGCCGCCCGGCAGCGACGTCGTATGCGCCACACGTCGCGACCATGGCGGCCTCGAGCGCGCGCACGAGCGGGCGGACCAGCAGCCCGCGCGGCGAGAGGGCGATGATCGGATACGCCACCAGCTGTCCCGGGCCGTGGTAGGTCACCTCGCCGCCGCGTTCGACGCGGACCACCTCGATCCCTTGTGCGGCGAGCGTCGCCGGGTCCACCCGGATGTGGGCGGGGTCGGCGCTGCGTCCCAGGGTCAGGACCCGGGGATGTTCCAGCAGCAACAACTGGTCGCCGATCCGTCCCTCGGCGCGCTCGCTGACGAGGCGCTTCTGGATGGCGAGTGCCTCGCCATATTCCACTCGTCCGAGCCACGATGCGATGATCGGCCCCGCTTCGGGGGTCGACCCGTTCGGCACCGGGGCCAGTGTCTCGATCGCCACCTCGGCAGGGTAGCAGGACAGGCTCATCGGGCCGATTCAGGCCCCGGTCGCGCCGCCCAGACCCAGCGTGATGATCGCCACCAGGCTCCCCAACCCGACGATCATCGCAACCGTGAAGCCGACGGCCAGCGGCCGCCAGCTCGTCTCTCGCAGCTCGCCCACGTGGATCGACATGCCGACCGCCGCGAGCGCGACCAGGATCAGGCTCCGCGCGAGCGTGTCGAGCCCGGCCGCCTGACCCGGGTCGATCAGGCCGACCGTCCGCAGCGTCGCGAGGGCGAGGAACCCCAGCACGAACAGCGGGACTGCGCGGCGGATCCCGCGACGACCGACCGGGCCCCGGGTGGGTTCGCTCGCGTCAGCGCTGACGCCGGCGCTGTCCGCAGCTCCCGAGGCATCTCCCCGGCCGGCCCAGACCGCCGCGATCAGGAACAGGAGCGGGGCCATGAGCGCGTTGCGGATGAGCTTGACCACGGTCGCCACGTCGAGCGCCTCCGGCCCGAACGCGGCGCCGGTGGCGATGACCTGGCTCGTGTCGTGGACCGCGACGCCGGCCCACAGGCCGGACGAGGTCGGCGAGAGGCCCAGCGCGTGCCCGATCGATGGGTACAGGAAGACGGCGAGGGTCCCGAACAGGGTGATGGTCGCGACGGCGTATGCCACCTCGCGTGCGCGCGCGCCGATGACCGGCGCGGTGGCGACGATCGCCGTGTTGCCACAGACAGCGGATCCGACCGCGATGAGGACGGCCAGCCGGTCATCCACCCTGACGAGGCGGGCCGCGAGCAGGACGATCGCGAACGACGCCGCCATCGTCACCACGATCAAGCCGGTCGCCGGCAGCCCGATCCGGGCGATCTCGGCGAAGCTCAGTCGGGCGCCCAGGAGGATGATCCCGAGCCGCAGCACCCGTTGGGCCGCAAGCTGGAGGCCCGGCTCGAACGGCTGCATCCGGGGCCCGACGACCGCAGCCACGATGACCCCGAGCAGGATCGCAACCGTCACCTCGACGACGATCGACGGGAGGAAGCCAGTCAGGACGCGGGCGACCGCAGCGACCGCAAGCGCTGCGCCGAAGCCGGGAACGAGCGATCCGAGTCGAGCGGCGATCGATGAAG
>JANMBS010000451.1:0-3280 GCA_031360525.1 Thermomicrobiales bacterium | reverse complement strand
AGGCGCCACGGCGCCCCCGCCGGGGCGAACCGCTCGCGAACGTGCGCGATCTTCACGAATCAAGTCTATCGACAGCGGACCGCTTTGAGCGACAATCAAGCGATGGCGCGACTCCAGGCGAAATCGATCGGAGCCCCCGACGAGGTCCGCACCTTCCCGAACGGCCGCCTCGAGATCTTCACGCTCGACGACGTGATCATCGGAAGGACCCAGTTCGAACCGGGTTGGCACTGGGCTGTGGACGTCAAGCCGATCGCCGGGACGGCGTCCTGCCAATACCACCACCTCGGCGTGTGCGTGAGCGGCCGGCTCGGCCTCCGGATGGATGACGGGACGACGTTCGAGATCGGCCCAAACACCGTGTTCGACATCCCGCCCGGCCACGACGGCTGGGTCATCGGCGACGATCCCTGGGAGACCTACGACTTCGCGGGCATGCGCGCCTTCGGTCAGGCGATCGAACCGGACGACCGCATCCTGGCGTCGATCCTCTTCACCGACGTCGTCGACTCGACCGCGACCGCGGAACGTCTCGGCGACAAGCGCTGGCGAGCATTGATCTCGACGCTCAACGAGCGCAGCCAGCACGAGGCTGACCGTCACCGCGGGCGCATCGTCAAAACGACCGGCGACGGCGTCATTGCGCTGTTCGACAGTTCGGAACGCGCGGTGCGTTTCGCGGAGGCGGCCATTGCACATGCACGCGAACTCGGCCTGGGGCTGCGGGCCGGGGTCCATACAGGCGAGGTCGAGCTGTCATCGGGCGACGTCCGCGGGCTGGCGGTCCATCTCGCCTCGCGGATCCTCGCTCTCGCTGGCGATGGCGAGGTCCTCGTGTCGGGTTCGACCTACGAGCTCCTCAGCGACTCGCACCTCGCATTCGACGACCGTGGCGAGCATGAGTTGAAGGGCATCACGGGTCGCCGGCGGGTCTACGCGGTGCGGAGGCCGCCGACACCCGCCGGCTAACGTGACTTGGCCGGCTCAGAACGGCTTGAACATCATCAGCCAGAGCAGGATCAGCAGCCCGATGACGCCGACCAGCCCGATGACATCCGGGCGTCGAGAGTCAACGAGCGTCGCGAGCTCTTCGGCGGACACGGGCGTGGGATCCGGCGCGTCCTTCGGCGTCTGGTACGAGCGCATCCCGACGGCCTCGCGAACCCGACCGTAGTAGCGCGACGCCAACCCGTACATCAGCACGATCACCGCGACCAGCACGACGATCGCCGCCCAGATCCAGCCCTGGCTGAAGTAGCCGCCCATGATGCCCGCGGCGATGCCCGCGATCAGCAGCGTGATGAGCGATCCGTAGACGAGCCCAAGGCTCCGGCCCGAGAGCTCGAGCAGCACGCGGATCCGCGCCGGGTCACGCTCCCGACGGATCTGGTCGGAGGTCCACATCGAGGCGCCGTGGCCCATCACGAACAGGAATGCTGCCGCGACATGGATGAAGACGACCCAGGGATAGAACTCCACGAGACACCCTCCCTCTTCACCTCGATGGCCGACCCGAGGATATCGCCACGAAGAATGAACGATGGGACGCTCGCATCGACCAGTAGAGTCAGACGACGCCCACCGAGGGCGCGAACGACGAGGCGAGGGCCGTGGACGGCGATCTCATCGAGGCGGCACGGAACGGGGATCGGGCGGCGTATGTCGACCTGATCCGCGCTCGCCAGGACCGTCTCTTCGCGACCGCCCAGCGGATCCTCCGCGACATCGATCGGGCCGAGGATGCCCTCCAGGACGCGCTGATGATCGCTTGGCGTGACCTTCGGGGCCTCCGCGATCCGGACCGCTTCGATGCGTGGCTCCAACGCCTTCTCATCAACGTCTGCATCGCCCATGCGACGCGCGAGCGTCGCCGTACCGCAAACCTTCGGGTCCTGCCGGTCGACGGACCGGCCGCCCCCGATGACCTGCTCTCAGTCGCCGACCGGGACCTGCTCGATCGCGGATTCCGCCGGTTGCCGCCCGAACAGCGGGCCATCCTCGTGCTCCACCACTACCTCGGATACCCGCCGTCGGAGATCGCCGAGACCCTCGGCATCCCCCCCGGAACGGCCCGATCCCGACTCCACCACGCACACCGCGCGATGCGGGCCGCCCTCGAGGCGGACGCTCGGAGCGCGGTCAAGGAAGGGCGCCCGGCATGACCCACGAACGAGATATCGAGCGCCTCCTCGACCATTGGCTCAGCGACGGCCCCACCCAGGCGCCCGACCGGGTCCTGGACATCGTTGCCGATCGCATCGAACGTCAACCTCAGCGACGCGCATGGCGCCTCGACTGGAGGCACCTGAACATGAATGCGTACACCAAGTTCGCGATCGCAGGAATCGCGGTCCTACTCATCGCCGTCCTGGGGTACAACGTCGTTCCCCGACTTCCCCTCGGCGTGGCAGGCCCGCCGAAACCGATCATCGAGGTCCTCGCCCGGTACAACGCAAAAGCCCTTGGACTGGATCGTCTGGTCGATCTCGCCATCGCGCCGAACGGCGACCTGTATGTCGCAGCATCCAACGACCGCATCAGCCAGATCTCGTCATCCGGAAAGGTCATCCGGAGCTGGGGGTCGACCGGATCCGGGCCAGGCGAATTCGACTTCAATGGGCCGCAAGCTGACAACGGAGCGTATGCCTCCCTTGCCATCGGCCCCGATGGCAAGGTGTACGTCTCGGACAGTGACAACCATCGGGTCCAGGTCTTTAGCGCCGACGGCACGTTCGTCCGCAAGTTCGGGAACGACGGGACGGCGCGCGGTCAATTCCGCCTTCCCTTCGATCTCAGTGTCGACGGCTCGGGCAACGTCTACGTCCTCGACGACATCCTGCAGCGCCTCACGAAGTTCGCGCCCGATGGCCAGGTGCTGTGGATCGAGAACGGCTCATCCGACCCCGTGCTCAAGGGGCATAACCATGATGCCCAGATCGATTCGAAGGGGCGCATCGTCGTCGCGAACGACGACAATGGGAAGGTCGTCTTCGTCGACTCGAATGGCGCAGTCCTTGAGTCGTTCGATGCCGAAGCCTGCAATGTGACGTCCGATCTCGCCCGCAACCTGTACGTCGGTGGTTGTGGTTCGGACCGCGTCACGGTCTTCGACGAATCGCATCGGCGGATCGGGTCATGGTCCGATCCGGTTCTCCGGTCGACCCCGCGATTCGGTCCGAACGGCGAGATCTTCGCGTTAGACCCCGACGGCAATATCCTGGAACTTACCGTAAACCTCCCTGGATCTTGAGCTCGGGAGCGACCAAGCGCGGGAGCCTCG
>JANMBS010000445.1:0-3178 GCA_031360525.1 Thermomicrobiales bacterium | reverse complement strand
GTGGTGGTGCAGGATGATCGGCACTGCGTCGCGCAGGGCGGCTGCGTGCTCGAGGATGACCTGGCCGATGCGAGGGTGCTGGACCACGGATCGCCATTCGGCCGAGGTGAGCGGCGCCGGCTTGTCCAGGATCGCCTCGGGCACCGCGACCTTGCCGACGTCGTGCCGAAGGGCCGCGACCCGGATCCGATCGATCTCGACGTCGGGGAGCTCGAGCTGGCGAGCCATCTCGACGACGATCGCGGCGATGAGCGCGGAGGGCTGGCCGCGGTAGTGGGGGAGTGGGGCGATGAACGAGGTCAGCACGTCCGTCGCGGCTTCACGCGCGCGACGGCCGATCTCCATGGCACGTGCCCGCCCGGCCTCCGAGATCGGTGCCCGCGGCACGCGTGAATCCTCGTCGGGTTCCTCGAAGATGTACGTCTGGTTGCGGCCGAGCGACTTGGCCGAGTACATCGCCGCATCGGCGTCGCGGACGAGCGCCTCCATCCGGAGCTGCTGGCCGGGGCCGCCGGCGATCCCGACCGAGACCGTCACAGACAGGGCAGCGTTGCCTTCGATGGCGAACCGCTTGCGCTCGACGAGCTCACGCAGCTTCTCGCTCAGCGCCGCCCCTTCCTCGACGTCGGTCTCAGTCAGGATCAGCATGAATTCCTCGCCACCGTAGCGACCGATCAGGTCGCTTGCTCGCAGGTTCTCGGCGATCGTCCGAGCCACGCCGCGCAGGACGATGTCGCCCGCAGCGTGGCCGTACGAGTCGTTGACCGCCTTGAAATGGTCGATGTCCACGAACGCGACACACAACGGTCGCCCGTAGCGGGTCGCACGCTCGACTTCGGCGAACAAGTAGGCGAGGAGCGCCTGGCGGTTGGCGACGCCGGTCAGGCGATCGATCGTCGCACGATCGTAGGTGTCGGCGAGGGACGTCGAGATGCCGTTGATCGCCACGCCGAGCCGGGCCTCGAGCCCGCCCCCCTGGGTCGGGACGGCGATCGTGTAATCACCCGCGGCGATCTTCTCCGCGGCCTTGACCAGGCGCCCGAAACGGATGCGCATGATGATCCATGACAAGACGGCGGTCGAGGCGACTCCGAGCGTGATCGCCATGATGCCGGCCACGGTCGCGCGGTAGCGCTCTATGACCCAGGACGCAGTCAGGTTCGGGTCATAGAGAAGCAGGATCCCGATCATGACCGGGGTCACGATCGCCAGGATCCCGAGGAGGCGCAGCACGCTTCGAAGGCTACGTGGGAGAGTCGGTTTCCCGGACCGGCCGAACGTACCATCCGCCGGTCGGCAGAAGTACCGTCGAAGCCTTTTCCGACCGTCCAGGACGCTCGTCTTGTGCCGCCTCGCGACCCCCGCCCTGCTATACTCCGGCCGTCCTCGGAACCAAGCGGGGTGACCCGCGAACCAGGAGGTCAGCGATCGCGCTAGCGTCGCGCATCGGCCGCCCCGCGAGGCGACCGAGCGACCAGACGACAGCGATCCGCCGAAGCGTCGGCGGCGCCAAACGGGAGATGTCTATCCCGGTCCCAGGCCCCAAGGGTCTGGGATCTTTGATTCAGGACGGCGTCCACTGATGCCGGCGACCGTGATCGTCGGGTTGCAGTGGGGCGATGAGGGCAAGGGCAAGACGACCGATTTCCTGGCCGAGCAGGTCGCGATGGTGGTCCGCTACCAGGGCGGCGATAACGCGGGCCATACGGTGGTCAGTGGCGATGAGGTCTTCAAGCTGCGGCTGACGCCATCGGGCGTCCTGTATCCCCATATCACCTCGGTCATCGGCAACGGCGTCGTCGTCAATCCGGTGACCCTGATCGACGAGCTCGACATGCTGGGCTCGCGCGGGATCGACGTCTCGCGCGTCCGGGTCAGCCGCAGCGCGCATGTGATCATGCCGTACCACGTGGCCCTCGATGTCGCCAACGAGGCCCGCCTGGGCGCCGGCAAGGTTGGCACGACCGGGCGCGGGATCGGTCCGACGTACGGCGACCGGGCGTGGCGGCTTGGCCTGCGGATGGAGGACCTCCTCGACCGCGACGTCCTGCAGGAGCGGATCGCGCGCGCGCTCCCCGACAAGAACCTCCTCCTGGGCGGGATGGGCGGCCCGAGTTTCGAGGTCGGCCCGCTCGTCGAGCAGGCGCTCGCCTGGGGAGTCCGGCTGCGCGACCACCTCGACGACACGACCTGGCTCGTCCAGGCGGCGCTGGCCCGCGGCGAGCACGTCCTGCTCGAGGGCGCACAGGGCACCCTCCTCGACCTCGATCACGGCAGCTACCCGTTCGTGACCTCGTCGAACCCGGTCGCCGGCGGCGCCTGTACCGGAGGCGGGATCGGGCCGCTCCAGGTGGACGAGGTCATCGGCGTGATGAAGGCCTACTCGACGCGCGTCGGTTCCGGGCCGTACCCGACCGAGCTCCACGACGACATCGGCGCCGGCATCGCGTCGCGCGGGCACGAGTTCGGGACGGTCACCGGGCGCCCGCGGCGGGTGGGCTGGTTCGACGCGGTCCCGTTGCGCTACGCGGTCGCGGTCAACAGCGTCAGCAGCATCATGCTCAACAAGCTCGACATCCTGTCGGGCATCGACACGATCCGCCTGTGCGTCGCTTACGAGCTCGACGGCCGGCGTGTCGAGACGTGGCCGTCGAGTGGCGCTGCGCTCTCGCGCGCGACCCCGATCTATGACGAGTTCGACGGCTGGATGGAGCCGATCAACGACATCCGCTCGCTGGCCGACCTGCCGGAGAACGCGCGCCGCTACGTCTCGGCGATCGAGGCCCATGCGGGTGTCCCGATCGTCCTCGTGTCCGTCGGGCCGGAGCGGACCCAGACGATCGAGCGGGCGTGGCGGCCGATGCGCAAGCGGGTAGGGCTGCCGGCGTGAGCCTCGTGATGCCCACCCGCATCGTGATCGTGGGCAGTGGCGGCCGCGAGCACGCGCTGGCCTGGAAGCTGGCCGCCGAGCCGGGCGTCAACGCGGTGCTCGTCGCACCGGGTTCCGATGCGATCGCGGCCGAGCCGCGGGTCCGCTGCGAGCCGGTCGATCCGCTCGACCCGGCGGCGGTGTTGGCGGCCGCTCGCCGGTTCGCGGCCGAGCTCGTCGTCATCGGTCCGGAGGCCCCGCTGGCAGCCGGCGTTGCGGACGCCCTGACCGAGGCCGGTTTCGCGGTGT
>JANMBS010000432.1:0-2547 GCA_031360525.1 Thermomicrobiales bacterium | reverse complement strand
TGCCGCCGCGCGATCGGCCGCCAGCGGGACCTCCGCGGCGGTCGCCTGACGCTGAGAGGAGCGATCGGCATGAACATCGACCGCGCGGCGTCCGCCTGGACCCCCCATCCAGGTGGACCGCTGCGCTATCGGGCGGACTCCCGGTTCGGCGCTGACGGCCTCCCGCCGGGTGCCTGGTTCGGGCGGGTGTCGGCCGTGGTCGAGGCGCCGGATGGCTCGGTCGTCGTCTTCCACCGTGGCCCGGCCATCGAGGCGGTCGTCACCCTCGATCGCGACGGGCGCTACCTGCGGTCGTGGAACCAGGGCTTCAACCTGCCGCACGGCATGCGGCTGATGCCCGACGGGGCCCTGTGGCTGACCGATGCCGGCCGCCATCGCGTGCTCAAGACCACGCTCGACGGCGAGATCCTGCTCGAGCTCGGCACGGTCGACCTCGCGGGCACGGACGAAGGGACCTTCAACAAGCCGACCGACGTCGCGGTCGCGGCCGACGGCACGATCTACGTGGCCGATGGCTACGGGAACTGCCGGGTCGTGGTGTTCGACCCGGACGGCGCCTATCGCGGGACCTGGGGGCGGCCAGGAACGGCGCCGGGCGAGTTCGACACCCCGCATTCCGTTGCGATCGCGCCGGACGGCACGATCTGGGTCAGCGATCGCGGCAACCTGCGGATCCAGCGCTTCGAACCGGACGGGCGCTACATCGACGCGTGGACCCACCTGGGCGCGACCCAGTGCATCGAGTTCCACGGCGACGAGCTGTGGGTGATCACGCATCGGACGATCGGCGAGCTGCTCGGCTGGGACAGCCTCGGCGGCCGGCTGATGAAGGTGGACCCGGCCGATGGCACCGTCCTCGGCTCGATCCCGCTGGCCGGCCACTTCTTCCATCGCGCACCGTCGGGCGACATCTGGGTCGGCGCACTCAACGGCACCGTCGTGCGCTTGACGACCGACTGGATCGACCTGCCCGGCGAGGACGAGCCGGCGCGATGACCTTCACGGTCGGCGCCCAGATCCTGACCTACGGTTCGACCTGGGACGAGGCGCTCGACACCGTCCGATCGCTGGACGACCTCGGCTACACATACATCTGGGGCCACGACCACCTCTATTCGACGGGCGGCGACCCGTACCAGGGCTTCTTCGAGGGCTGGACCACTCTGGCCGCGTGGGCCCAGGCGACGTCCCGGGCCAGGCTGGGGCTGCTGGTCGGGGCGAACACCTTCCGCAATCCGGGGTTGGTTGCCAAGATGGCGGTCACGATCGACCACATCAGCCACGGCCGCTCCATCCTCGGCCTCGGCGCCGGCAACATGGAGTTCGAGGTCCGGGCGCACGGCATCGATCCGGGTCGGACGATCGGCGAGCGCCTCGACTGGTTCGAGGAGTCGCTCGCGATCGTGACCGGCCTGCTGGCCGGCGACGAGGTCACCCACCACTCGGACAAGTACCGCTTCGAGCGCGTCCGCCACGCACCGGCGCCGGTCCAGGCGCGGATCCCGGTCGTCATCGGCGCCGACGGTGAGAAGCGGGGACTGAAGCTGGTAGCGCGCCACGCCGACATCTGGCAGTGGTTCGCGCCGTTCGACGGTGTGGCGGCGTTCCGTCACAAGGATGAGGTGCTCCGAGCCCACGCCGTCACAGAAGGCCGCGACGCCACGACGATCGAGCGGATGATCGGCGCCAAGCTCATCCTCCGTTCCGATCCCGACGAGGCCCAGCGGGTAGCCGAGGAGCTCGTCGCCATCCACAAGTGGGGTCCGTCCGTGTGGGACGCCGTCTGGGCGACGACCCCCGAACGCGCCGCGGACCGGCTGGTCGAGTTCGTCGAGGCCGGCGCGCACTCCTTCAGCCCGCAGATCGGCTGGCCCTACGATCGCGAGACCATCGAGCGGCTCATCGGCGAGGTGGTGCCGGCGGTCGAAGCAAGCGTCGCCAAGGGTGAGGCGGACAAGGTGCCGGAGGGGTGATCGCCGTACCCGGTCTGGACCTCGTGCTGGCCGGAGGCTCGGTCATCGACGGGACCGGCACGCCGCGTCGTCGAGCCGACGTCGGCGTGGCTGGTGGACGGATCGTCGCCATCGGCGATCTTTCGGCGGGACCCGGCACCGAACGCATCGATGCCACGGACCGTGTCGTGGCGCCCGGCTGGGTGGACCTCCACAGCCACTCCGACCTCACGCTCCTGAGCGACGGCCGGGCGGTCAGCAAGGTCGCACAGGGCGTGACCACCGAGGTCAACGGCAATTGCGGGATGGGTGGCGTGCCGCTCCCGCCGTCGGTCGCCGACCTCACCCGCGCGGCCAACGCCACGATCGACCCCGACCGAACCGTGCGGTGGGAGTGGACGGACCTCGCGGGCTACGTCCGGGCACTCCGTGACACCGGCCTGGCGATCAACACGGCTCCCTTGATCGGCCATCTGCCGTTGCGGATCGCGGTCGCCCGGGAGGCGGCGCGACCCCTCGACGATGCCGAGCGCCGTGCGCTCGCCGCCGCCATCGACACCTGCCTCGACGACGGCGCAGCGGGCGTGTCGACGGG
>JANMBS010000356.1:0-4044 GCA_031360525.1 Thermomicrobiales bacterium | reverse complement strand
TCGATCGCGGTCGCGTCGTAGCGCTCGATCCGCGTCCGCGTCTCGATGCTGTCGGCAGCCTGGTCGGTTTCGCTGGTCTCGGTCACGTGGTCCCTCGGAGACAGGTCACCCCCCGCCGCGCCGGCGAGGGGTGAGCAATCGGCGTCTCGTCGCGGTTGGTGGAGCTACGGGGACTCGAACCCCGGACCCCCTGCATGCCATGCAGGTGCTCTTCCAGCTGAGCTATAGCCCCACGGAACGCGGAGTTTAGCAGAGGCAGCGGGTCGGTCCGGATCGGAGTCCGGGTGATCCCGGGTCCTCGGCTCGAACGTGTCACCATCGCAGCGTGACCGCATTCGACCTGTTGCTCAGGGGCGGAACCCTGATCGACGGGACCGGGAGCCCTGGCCGCCCGGCCGATGTCGGCGTCTTCGGCGACCGGATCCTCGCCGTCGGCGACCTGTCGGCCGTCGCCGACGGGGAGGTCGAAACCATCCTCGACGTCACGGACCGTGTCGTCGCGCCGGGTTTCATCGATCCGCACGGACACTCGGATGGCTCGCTGTTCCTCGACGGGGCCTTGGCCAGCCACCTGCACCAGGGCTACACGACCCAGCTGTCGGGCAACTGCGGCGACACGCTGGCGCCGATCACGGAGATCGGGCGCGAGACCGTCGCGCTGCTGTTGCGTCCACACGACCTCGTCGCGCGGTGGCGGACGTTCGGGGAGTACCTCGATCGCGTGGCGGAGCAGCCGCTCGGGCCGAACGTCGCATTCCTGGTCGGCCATGGGATGGTCCGGGCTTCGGTCCTCGGCGCGGACGCGCGACCGCCGACCGACGACGAGCTTACGGCCATGGTCGTCGCCGTCGAGGAGGCGCTCGATGCGGGGGCGATCGGCCTTTCGACGGGGCTCATCTACGCGCCCGGGGTGCACGCCGCTCCCGGCGAGGTCGAGGCGCTCGTGGCCGCCACCGCCCGGCGCGGTGGCCTGTACGCGACCCACATGCGCAACGAGTCCGACGAGCTGTTCACCTCGCTCGACGAAGCGATCGCCGCTGTCCGCGCCGGCGGGGCGGGCGCCAGGCTCCAGGTCTCCCACCTGAAGTGCGGGTCGAAGGCGGTCTGGGGACGGGCCGGCGAGGCAGTCGCGCGCCTGGAGGCGGCCCGTGCGGAGGGCCTCGATGTCGCCGCCGACCAGTATCCCTACACGGCGGCCTCGACGACCCTGGCCACGATCCTGCCCCCTGCCCTCCAGGCGCTCGGCGTGGACCAGTGCGTCGCCGCGCTCACGGACCCGCACATCCGCGACCTCGTGCGCAACGAGATCGAGCGCGGCATCTCGGGCTGGGAGAACGTGGCCGCCGACCCCGGCTGGGACGGCATCCGGATCGCGTCTGCCGCGAGCCATCCGGACTGGGCGGGGCGCTCGCTGATGGAGCTGGCGGACGAGGCCCACGCCGACCCGTCGGACCTGGCGTTCGACGCGCTCGTCGCCGACCGGCTCGACGTCTCGGTCGTCATCGATTGCATGAGCGAGCCCGACATCGAGACGATAATGGCCGTGCCGTGGATCGCGATCTGCACCGACGCCGAAGGCCGCCGTCCCGGCCACCTGATCCTCGATTCCGGCCGGCCCCACCCGCGGGCGTACGGGAGCAGCGCCAGGGTCCTTGGTAGGTATGCGCGCGAGCGCGGACTGCTCGCGCTTGAGACGGCCGTCGCCAAGCTCACCTCGGTCCCGGCCGCCCGACTCGGCCTGCGCGATCGCGGGGTCGTCCGGGATGGTGCGGTCGCGGACCTGGTCGTGTTCGATCCGACGACGGTCGCGGACGAGGCCACGTACACCGATCCGGCCCGCTACCCGACCGGCATCGACCACGTCATCGTCAACGGCCGGGCCGCGATCGTCGACGGGGCCGAGACCGGCCAGCGGGCGGGTCGGTTGCTGCGACGTTCGTGACCGATCGGCGGGCTGTCGCGTCGGCGATGACCGGCACGGCCGTCATCGAGACGCAGGCCGTCGCACGGCTCCCCGGCGGGTCGCTGCCCTACACGCTCCGTCGTTCTCCGCGGTCGCGCGGACTGCGTGTCGTCATCCACCCGGAGCGCGGTGTGGTCGTCACGGTACCGGCGGCCGGTCGGCGCGGTTGGCGCGATCCCGGGCGCCACATCGACACCTTCTTGGCCGAGCGCGAGCCATGGCTTCGGCGGCACCTGGCGAGCCAGGCGCGCGACCGGGCCGAGCACGCCGCGCGTGGCGGATTGCGTGACGGCGCCACGATCCGCTTCCGGGGCGAGCTGCATCGGCTTCGGCTGGTGCCGGCGCGGGCGGGCCTGCGACGGTCGACCGTCGAGCGGAGCGGCGGCGCCGATGAGGACGAGATCATCGTCCACGTCGCCCCGGCGGATCGCCGCTCGATGGGGGCCGTCCTCGAGGCGTGGCTCAAGCCCCGGGCGCGGGCTGCGATCGAGCGTGAGATCCGGGGCCATGCCTCGGCGCTCGGCGTCGATCCAGCGGCGGTCAGCATCCGGGACCAGCGGACGCGCTGGGGGAGCGCCTCGCGCCAGGGCCGGCTGGCCTTTTCATGGCGGCTGATCCTGGCCCCGCCCGAGGCGCTGGAGACGGTCGTCATCCACGAGCTCGCCCACTTGCGGGTGTTCGGACACGGCCCGCGGTTCTGGTCCGTCGTCGCGTCACGACGTCCCGATCACAAGGTCTGGCGCCGCTGGCTCCACGACCATTCGGCGGAGCTGCACGCGGCGCTCGACGAGGCGTAGGCAGACGTGGCTGGATGGCAGGTTGGCCGACCGGGGAGGGATGGTGGAGATGAGGGGACTCGAACCCCTGACCCCTGCGATGCGAACGCAGTGCTCTTCCAGCTGAGCTACATCCCCACGGATGGTCGCGCCACGTCGGCGGACGGGGGGCCGGTTCGGAATGGTAGCACGAGGGCCCTCGGCGGCCGATCGCCGATGCGCGTCCTGACTGGCGCGACCTGATATCCCCGCCTGTACGGCGCCGGTAGGCTCCGCGGATGCCCTTCGGACTGCTGACCGGCCTCGGTGCCGCCCTGTCCTGGGGCACGATGGATGTCGCGAGCGCACTCGCGAGCCGGCGTGTCGGAAGCCTCCTGGTGACGGCCGGGGTCGTGGTCGTCAGCGCGGTCCTGCTGCTGCTGATGACGATCGCCAGCGGGACCGCTTTGCCCACCGACTCACCGACGTTGGCGACCTCGGCACTGCTCGGCCTCATCGGCGCCGGCGCCTATTTCGCGTACTTCACCGGGCTGCGGGTCGGGCCGATCGCCGTGGTAAGCGGCATGGTCGCTGCGTATGGTGGCCTGACGGTCGTCCTGTCGGTCGTCCTTCGCGGCGAGACGCTGACCGCCATCCAGGCGTTCGGCGCGGCGATCGCCACGGCCGGCGTGATCCTGACCGGTGTCGCCTTCGAAGGTGGCCTGCGCGCCACCCGGTTCGCTGGACCGGGCGTGATCTTCGCGATCGTTGCGCTCGTTCTCTTCTCGATGATGGCCATCACCACCGACATCGCCCTGGAGTCGGCCGGCTGGCTCCAGGTCCTGCTCGTATCAAGGGCGGTCACAGCTGCCATCGCGATCGCGGTGGTCGGCATCACCGCATGGCGCTCCGGGCATCTGACTGACGCGGTGGCGACCGCCGTTCCGCCTGGACCCGCCGCCACCGCAATGCACGGGGGCCGGATCGTCGCGCTGATCGTCGTCGCCGGCATCCTCGACGTCCTCGGTCTCGCCTCGTTCGCGATCGGGCTCGAGACCGCGCCGACGTGGCTGGTGGGCCTCGCCTCGTCGTTCGGACCCGCGGTCACCATCCTGGCGGCCGTTGCGTTCCTCGGCGAGCGATTGAAGCCGATCCAATGGTTCGGGCTGGCCGGCGTCGCAATCGGGATGGTCGCGATCGCCCTGCCCTGAGCAGCCGAAGCCTCAGGCAGGCAGGCTGAACCAGAAGCGCGTTTGTCCGTCGATCGACTCCGCCCCGACCCGACCGCCGCCGGCCTCCACGAGTTGCTTGACGATGGCGAGACCG
>JANMBS010000332.1:0-2665 GCA_031360525.1 Thermomicrobiales bacterium | reverse complement strand
TTGCTGGAAGCCACCTTCGATGGCGGCCAGGGTCCCGCCCATCGCCTCGATCTCGTCGAGATAGGCCCATGCGGCAGCCTCCAGCTCGTTGGTCAGGCTCTCGACGTAGTAGGAGCCCGCGAGCGGGTCGGGCGTCTCGGTCACGCCGGCCTCGGGGGCGAGGATCTGCTGGGTGCGCAGGGCGAGGCGCGCCGCCTCCTCGGTCGGCAGCGCGAGCGCCTCATCGCGTGAGTTGGTGTGGAGGCTCTGCGCGCCGCCGAGCACGGCCGCGAGCGCCTGGATCGTCGTCCGGACCACGTTGTTGTCGACCGACTGGGCGGTCAGGCTCGACCCTGCGGTCTGGACGTGGAAGCGGCAGACCATCGAGCGCGGGTCCTTCGCCCCGAAACGGTCCTTCATGATCGTCGCCCACATGCGACGGGCGACCCGGAACTTGGCGACCTCCTCGAACAGCTCTGACCATGCGGCGAAGAAGAACGACAGTCGCCCGGCAAAGGCGTCGACATCAAGGCCCCGCGCGACCGCCGCCTCGACGTAGGCGATGGCGTCCGCAAGGGTGAAGGCCAGCTCCTGGGCGGCGGTGGCTCCCGCCTCGCGCATGTGATAGCCGGAGATCGAGATCGTGTTCCACTTTGGGAGCTCGATGGCACAGAACTCGAAGACGTCCGTGACGAGCCGCATCGACGGCCGCGGCGGGAAGATGTACGTGCCCCGGGCGATGTACTCCTTGAGGATGTCGTTCTGGGTCGTCCCGCCGATCGCCGCGCGTGGGACGCCCTGGGCCTCGGCCGCCGCGACGTAGAGGGCCAGCAGGATCGGCGCCGTGGCGTTGATGGTCATCGAGGTACTGACCTCGCCGAGCGGCAGGCCGTCAAGCAGCACCGCCATGTCGGCCAGGCTCGAGATCGGCACCCCGACCCGGCCGACCTCGCCTTCCGCCTCGAGCGCGTCGGAGTCGTAGCCCATCTGGGTCGGCAGGTCGAAAGCGACCGACAGCCCCGTCTGGCCCTGGTCGAGGAGATAGCGGAACCGCTGGTTGGTCTCCTCGGCGGTGGCGAAGCCGGCGTACTGGCGCATCGTCCAGAACCGGCTTCGGTACATCGTCGGCTGGACGCCCCGGGTGAACGGGAACTCGCCGGGGCGCCCCAGGTCTCGATCCTCGTCGAGGCCGGCCGTATCGGCCGGGGCGTACAGGTCGCGGATGACGATCCCGGACGAGGTCTCGAACGGGTCGCGGCGCTCGGGCGCGGCCTTGAGTGCCTTTGCCCGAAGGGTCTCGCGCCAGCGGTCGCGGGCGGCGTCCGGCCCCTCCCCGGTCGAGCGCGTCGGGCGGGTCACGGGCCGATCACCGGATCACGACCAGCGCGTCGCCGAGGTCCACGGTCTGACCGACCGAGACCTCGACCCGTTCCACGACCCCGTCGCGCGGCGCGCGCAGCTCGTTCTCCATCTTCATCGCCTCCACCGCGAGGAGCCGCTGGCCGGCCGCAACGGTATCGCCGGGCGTCACCGCCACCGACACCACGCGTCCCGGGATGATGGCACGAACGGCCGTGGGGCCGTCGTGGGCAGCCGACGCCCGATCGGTCGTGGCGCGTGCGCGCAGGTCGGCGAACCGGGCGTCCTCGACCTCGACCTCGAAGCGCCAGCCGGCCACCACGACTTCGACGCGGGTGCTGCCGCGGGTCGCCTGCCGGCCGTCACCCGGGAGGAGGACTGGGCGTTCGCCGGCCGGGTCGCCGGTCCGGACGGGTTCGTCGGCCGGATCGATCTCCGCCATGACCTCGCCACTGGCGGCATCGGTGGCACGCAAGCGGGTCATCGGGGCCACCGATCGACGGCCTCGTCCCGGGCTGCGGCGGCCCAGCCATCCTTGGCCCGCGCCGGCGCTGCAGCGTCGGGGCGGGGTCCCGGGGGCATCGGGCCCGGCGGCTTGGCGGGGCGCGGCTGCGGTCGTGGATCGGTCGTCAGGTCACCACGGGCGACCGCGCGGGCCGCAGCCTCCCCCGCCGCCCCGACATACCGAGCCCGTTGGGCCGCCCCGTCCCACTCCCCGGCGACCCACTCGATAGACAGCGCCCCTGCCCGGAACCCGTCGTGCCGGGCCACGAACCGGTGGAACGGCAGGGTGGTCTGGATGCCGGCGACCTCCGTTTCGTCCAGGGCGCGGCGGAGCCGGTCGATGGCGGCAGGCCGATCGCCCGCGTGGACCATGATCTTGGCGACGAGATTGTCGTAGTCGGGTGGGACCCGGTCGCCGGCGACGAACCCCGTGTCGACCCGAACTCCGGGACCGGCCGGCATCACCCACCGTCGGATCCGGCCAGGGCCCGGGGCGAAGTCGCGAGATGGATCTTCGGCCGAGAGTCGCACCTCGATGGCATGACTGTCGGGGTCGCTTGCCCGCTCGGCCGCGGTCAGCGCCCCCGCGGACAGCGGTTCGCCGGCCGCCAGCCAGAACTGTTCGTGGACCATGTCGATCCCTGCCACCAGCTCGCTCACCCCGTGCTCGACCTGGAGCCGGGTATTGACCTCGAGGAAGTAGAACGTGCCGTCCGGGGCCCGCAGGAACTCGGCGGTTGCCGCGTTGCGCAGCCCCGCCGCCGAGGCGACGCGGACCGCGAGCTCGTGGAGGTGGCGCCGCTCATCGATCGTCAGACCCGGC
>JANMBS010000310.1:0-5485 GCA_031360525.1 Thermomicrobiales bacterium | reverse complement strand
CATGCTGCGCAGTCGTGATGCGTCGGGTCGCTCCGTCAAACGGTCCTGAGCGCGATCGGCCGTCCGAGCCATTGATGCGCGGCGTATAGTCGGCTCCGATGGGCGTCCGAGCAAGGTCTGCCAGTGCCCGGCAGCGGAGACCCCAGAGGCTAGGGAGGGTGTCATGTCCATCGAGGGGATCCTCGTCGGGTCACTGGCGATCGTCATCCGCGCCGCAGCTCTGACCTATCAGATGCGCGACGTCGGCCAGTCGATCGCGACCGTCGACCGGAGCGCGTATCCCTGGTAGGCGAGACGTAGGACCGCGGTCGCTCGTCGCTGCCATCGACCAGGGGACGACGAGCAGCCGCTGCATCCTGTTCGACCGATCGGGGCGACCGGTCGGCAGCCACCAGTCGGAGCATGCCCAGATCACGCCGCGACCCGGCTGGGTCGAGCACGATGCTGACGAGATCCTCGAGCGCGTTCGGACCTGCGTCCGGGTCGCGCTGCGTGAATCGGGCGCCGATGCACGTGCGCTTGCCGCCGTCGGCATCAGCGACCAGCGCGAGACGACGGTGGTCTGGTCGCGTCGGACCGGGCGCCCGGTCCACAACGCGATCGTCAGGCAGGACACTCGGACCGCCGCCGCATGCGACCGTCTTGCCGGCGACGGCGGCATGGACCGGTTCCGCGACCTGACCGGGCTGCCGATCTCGACCTACTCGTCGGCGCTCAAGCTGGCCTGGATCCTGGAGGCAGGCGGCCCCGAACGGAGAGCCGCCGCGGAAGCCGGCGAGCTGCTGTTCGGGACGATCGATTCGTGGCTCATCTGGCACCTGACCGGTGGCGTGGACGGCGGCGTCCACAGCATCGACGTGACCAACGCCTCGCGGACGATGCTGATGGGGCTCGAGTCCCTAGCGTGGGAGCCTGAGCTGCTCGATGCGATGGGCATCCCCGCAGCGATGCTCCCCCCGATCCGGTCCTCGTCCGAGGTCTATGGCCACGGCGTCGGCGACCTGGCCGGCGTCCCGATCTCAGGCGACCTGGGCGACCAGCACGCGGCGCTCTTCGGGCAGACCTGTTTCGATGCCGGGCAGAGCAAGTGCACCTACGGGACCGGCTGTTTCATGCTGATGCACACCGGCCATCGTCCGGTTGCCTCGCGGCACGGGCTGATCACGACGGTGGCCGCCCGGCTGGGGGACGCTCCGGCGACCTATGCGCTCGAAGGCTCGGTCGCGGTCGCCGGGTCGCTCATCGGGTGGCTGCGCGACAACCTCGGGATCATCGGCGACGCGTCCGAGGTCGAGGCACTCGCCCGGTCCGTGGCCGACAGCGGCGATGTCGTCTTCGTGCCCGCCTTCTCCGGCCTGTTCGCCCCCCACTGGCGGAGCGATGCCCGCGGGATCATCGCCGGGCTGACGGCCTACGCATCGCGCGGGCACATCGCCCGGGCCGCTCTCGAGTCGACCGCATACCAGGTCTATGACCTCGATGTCGCGATGGCCGCCGACCTGGGCCGTGCCCTCCTTGGCGACCTGCGCGTGGACGGCGGGATGATCCGCAACGAGCTCCTCATGCAGTTCCAGGCCGACATCCTCGACCGGCCGGTCGTCGCCTCGCGGATCGTCGAGACGAGCGCCCTCGGCGCGGCCTACGCGGCCGGACTCGCCGTCGGGTTCTGGGACGGGCTCGATGACCTGCGTGCGATGGATCGCGCGGCGCGACGATGGGAACCCGCGTTGGATGGCGCGAGCCGGGCTGCCGGGATCGCGCGCTGGCACAAGGGCGTGGAGCGGACGCTCGCCTGGGTCGATCCGACCGGTTAGCTCCCGACGATCGTCCGGCCGAGGGCGGGTTCCAGAGGCAGCGCGGCGCTTCGGGGGAGCTATGGACTCCAGAAGCCGGCCACCCCATGGGCGACCACGCGTGCACCGGAGCCATCGGCCTGGATGATCGTGATCTGTTCGCTGCCGGCGTCGACGACCGGCAGTGCGAAGGCGGCGCTGTCCGGGGACCACATCCGATGGCTGAGGGCGTACTGGTCGAAATACGGCAGGATCTGGTCGATGAAGAGGCCTGAGATCTCGAACGACCAGTGGGACCGGATCGCCCCGGACTCGACGTTGACGAAGATGATCCGGAGTTTCGCGCCCGCCGCGGCGGCTGTCTGAGGCGATGTGCTCGAGATCAGGAGCGCCCGACCAGCGATCGCGACGTTGTCGCCGCCGGGGCCGGGGACCTCCAGGGCGGCGATGGTCTTGCCATCGGGAGCCCAGAACGAGGCCACGACCGTGCCACTGAGCAGCGTCCGAACCACGCCCGACGACGCGTCCATCAGTCGGAGCGGACCGACCGGCACTGACGTTTCTTGGCGCGGTTCGGCGGCTGCCACGATCGACAGTTCGTCCGTTCCCGGACCGAAGGCGATCGCGGCCGTCCCGAAGACGTCCAGCGTGTGCGGATCGGTCCGCTCACGTGTCTCGACCACGATCGGCTGCGTCGTCCCATCGCCTGGCGTGGCGTAGGCACGAAAGCGCCCGTCGCTGGAGACGGCCGGGACACGGAACCCGCCCGGAAGGATGGCGGTCGGCTCGGTGGCGACCCCGTCCGTTCGGACCTCGCCGAAGAACCCGGCCAGTCCCTCGCCGCCACTGTGGACGAGCAGCCGGTCGGGGTCCGCCCAGGTCCAGTACATCGGCGCGCCCTGGCGGATCACGGCCGCCGGTGCGCTCGCGTCTGCGGGGGCGAGGCGGAGCGCGAGGCCATCGAGCTCCGTGGTCAGGATCGACAGAGCCGTGCCATCCGGCGACCAGGAGACATAGAACGGCGGCCGGTCGCCGCTGCTGTAGACGGTCGCGGGACCGCGCGGGGTCGCATCGGCGGCCGCCGTGGTGAAGACGTAGACCGCCGTGTCGTCGGGCCGCTCGCCGATCGCCGCGATCCGCGTGCCGTCCGGCGACCAGGTCGGGAACGAGAAGTCGATACCCGCGTCCCCGTAGCGGACCACCGAACCACCCAGCGCGTCCCTGGTCGACAGACCGCCACCGGCATCGATGACCGCGAGCCGCGAAGCGTCTCCGTCGAGGGTGGCCATCGTGGCCGTGGGCAGCGGCGGCGGGGCGGTCACCACACCGCGACCCGAGACGAAGGCCAGCACGACCATCGCGACCACGAGCGTGAGCACGACCGCGACGGTGAGCGCCCGCCGGACCCGGCTGACCGGCGTCGGGAGCGGCGGTCCCGGATCGTCGAATCCCGGTCCTTCCATGCGCACACGATACGGGACCTTCGCCGCCCACGAGGTTGACGCTCCGATGTAGCATCGCCTCGCGCCGCGCGTTCTTGGTCGCGGCCCAAGGAGGGACCGAGCCACTGTGGCGACACGCAAGCGAAAGACCGTCTACCCCCCGGCGCGGACCGACACCAAGCCGGCACCGCGCGCCGGAGCGGGACCCGAGCCGTACGTCCGCCCGACAGTGGCGACGATCGACGTGAATGCCGGCAGCGGCAGGGCCGGCCTGTCGGTCGGGGACCGGGTCAGGATCGCGGGAGGCGGGCTGTATGCCGGCGAGGCCGCGGTGATCGAGAAGTTGACGTCGGGCGTCATCCCCGCCGCGCTCGTCCGCACCGAGGCGGGCCGGACACGCCAGGTCCGCACCATCGACCTGGAGCCGATCGCCCGCGAGGGGTGACCGTCACACGCTTCGCCATCGTCGGTGGCGGCTGGCGGGCCGCCTTCTACCTGAGAATCGCCGCCGCACTGCCCGAGCGGTTCGAGGTCAGCGGTCTGTTGAGTCGCGACGCCGCCCGGCGGGCGACCGTCGCGTCTGAATTCTCGGTCCGGACGCCCGAGGCGCTGGACGACCTGCTGGCCGGGGACCCGGCCTTCGTGGTGGTCGCGACACCGTGGCCGGTGACGCCCGGCGTCCTCACGGAACTAGCAGGGCGCGGCGTGCCGGCCCTGGCCGAGACGCCACCGGCACCGGACGACGTGGGCCTGCGGGCGCTCGCACCGCTCGCCACGAGCGGCCGCATCCAGGTCGCCGAGCAATACCAGTACCAGCCGCTCCATGCGGCGCGGCTGGAGCTCGTCCGGTCGGGTCGGCTCGGGTCGGTCTCGCAGGCGCGCGTCTCCGCGGCGCACGGGTATCACGGCGTCGACCTCATCCGGCGCTTCCTCGGTCTCGATCGCGAGCCGTTGACCATCACCGCCCACCGGTTCGTGTCGCCGATCGTGGCCAGCCCGGACCGTGCCGGCCCGCCGGCCGATGGGCGCATCGTCGAATCGGATCAGGTGATTGCCTTCCTGGACGCCGGTGACCGGCTCGGCGTCTACGATTTCAGTCCGGACCAGTACTTCTCGTGGGTCCGCGCCAGCCGGATCCTGATTCGTGGCGAGCGCGGCGAGCTCCATGGTCGGACCGTTCGGACGCTGCTCGACCATCGCACCCCGGCAATCGGCGAGCTTGTCCGCCACGACGCTGGTCACGACGGCAACCTCGAGGGCTACCACCACACGGGGATCACGCTCGGCGACACGTGGCTCTATCGCAACCCGTTCGCGCCGGCCCGCCTGGCCGACGACGAGATCGCCGTCGCGACCTGCCTCGCCCGGATGGCGGAGTGGCTCGATGGCGGACCGGACGTCTGCTCGCTCGCCGACGCAGCCCAGGACCACCATATCGGGCTGGCTATCGAGGAGGCCGCCCGGACCCGGCGCAAGGTGACGACCCGCGGGCACGTCTGGGACGCGCCCGTATAGACAGCCGGGGGGATGCCCCGGCGGGGTATGCTCGGCCCATGAGCGAGACGCATGTCGATGTGCCGGGCGGGCGCCTGTTCGTCGTCGACGAGGGGGACGGGCCGCCGGTCGTCCTCCTCCACGCCGGGGTCGCCGACCTCCGGGCCTGGGACGCCATGGTCGCGCCGCTCAGCGCGGCCGGCTACCGTGTCGTCCGTTTCGACACCCGCGCCTACGGTGCCTCGACCACCGACGACGTCGAGTTCTCGCCGACGGCCGACCTGATCGCCGTCCTCGACGCGCTCGGCATCGGTCGCGCGGCCTTGGTCGGCAACTCCCGCGGCGGGCGGATCGCAATCGACACGGCCATCGAATACCCCGACCGGATCGCCGCGGTCGTCGGCGTGGGGGCCGGCCTGGGCGGGTTCGAGGTCGAACCGAGAGCGGACGAGATCCCGATCTTGGAGGCCTACGACCGGGTCGATTCGGCTGAGCCGTTCGACGCCGACGCCCTGACCGACTTCGAGATGCAGGTATGGCTGGACGGACCTGGCCAGCCAGCAGATCGAGTCCATTGGACGTTGCGTGAGATGTTCCGGATGATGGCTCGACCACTCAACGAGCCTGGGCGCGTCCGCGGCCGCGAGATCAGGCTCGAGCCACCCGCCAACGACCGCCTGGACGAACTCCGCTGCCCGGTCCTGGCCATCGCCGGGACGCTCGACTTCTCCGATGTCGTCCACGCCGCGCATCGCC
>JANMBS010000293.1:0-3833 GCA_031360525.1 Thermomicrobiales bacterium | reverse complement strand
CCGGCGCCGCGGGAAGTGCCCGGGCGGCGGATGCTGCGGTCCTCGAGGCAGCCGGCCTGACCGCGGCCGAGGCGTCGGTCCGTGCCGGCAGACCGGCCGTGCTGGACCCCGACACGCTCCGGATCTCGATTGCCGGCTACCTCGTCTTCGATGGCGCGGCCGGTGGGCCGGTCCCCTTCGATCGTGCCGCGGCGCGGGCTGCGATGGAGGCGCCGGAAGTGATCATCGGCCTGGACCTGGGGCAGGGCACCGGCCGGGGCGAGGCGTTCGGCTGCGATCTCACCGAGGCGTACGTGATCGAGAACTCGGAGTACACGACGTGAGCGAGGTCCTCGTCGTCAAGCTGGGCGGGACGACGATCGCAGACCAGCGCCAGGTCCTGGCTGAAGTGGCGGCCGTCGCTCGGCGACGTCCCGTCGTCCTCGTCCACGGTGGCGGCAAACGGATCACCGAGTGGCTCGAACGCCTGGGCGTTCCGTCCAGGTTCGAGGGCGGGCTGCGGGTCACCGATGCCCAGTCGCTCGAAGTGGCCGCCGCGGTTCTCCGGGGAGTGGTCAATTCCGAGCTCGTCTCGGGTTTGCGCGACCTCGGCGTCGATGCCGTCGGCCTGTCGGGCGTCGATGGCGGCCTCCTCATCGCCGAGCGGATCCCGAAGCTCGGGCTCGTGGCGTCGGTGGTGGGTCTGCGCCGCGACCTGCTCGACGCGATCCTGGTCGGTGGCCAGGTCCCGGTCGTCGCGCCACTGGCCCGCGATGCGGACGGGATCGTCTGCAACGTCAATGCCGACGACGTCGCGGCCGGCATCGCGGCGGGGCTCGGCGCCCGCCAGCTCGTGCTGCTCACCGATGTGGACGGTGTCCGAGACGCCGATGGCCGCAGGCTCGATGCGCTCACCGTGGGCGAGGCCGAGACCCTCATCGAATCCGGCGTCATCGCCGGCGGGATGGTGCCGAAGGTCAGGGCCGCGCTCGGGGCGCTCGGCTGGGACGGCGCCGAGGCGATCATCGCCGACTCGTCTGCCCCCGAGGCGCTGACCCGCGCCCTGAGCGATCCAACCTTCGGGACGCGGATCACTGCCAGCCGTGCCGCCCATGCGGGTGCCGCGTGAGCAGCGCCACGAACGGCCGCGGCGCGACCGGCGTGACCGATGGCGCCACCCACCACGACCTCAAGACCCAGCGCCAACGAGCGATCCGCGACCTGGTCGCGACGCGGCCGATCGGGAGCCAGCGCGAGGTGGTCGATGCGCTCAGCGCACAGGGCTTCGAGGTGACCCAGGCGACCGTCTCGCGCGACATCTCCGAACTGGGGCTGGTCAAGGCGCCCGGCGTCGACGGCCACGTCTACGTCACGCCCGAAACGGTCGCGGGCTCGGCCGCCACTGCCACGGCAGCGGCCTCGGATGAGCGGCTGCTGCGGATCCTCGGCGACATCCCGGTGACCATCGGGCGGAGCGGCCTGATCCTGGTCCTGACCGGGACGCCCGGCACGGCCAGCGTGATCGCCCAGGCGATCGACGAGTCGAGCCTGCGCGAGCAGGAAGGCACGCTGGCGGGTGACAATACGTTGCTCGTTCTGTTCGCCGATGTGTCCCGCCTCGAGCGCTGGCGCGAGCGGTTCCAGTCGATCCAGGCACGCTCCGGAGGTTGAAGGATCTCGTGAACAAGGTCGTCCTCGCGTATTCGGGCGGTCTCGACACCTCGGTCGCCGTCGCCTGGCTCAAGGAACAGTTCGGCGTCGAGGTCGTGACCCTGACGGTCGACCTGGGCGGCGGGTCGCTGCGGCCCGGCGTCGAGGATCGGGCGATGTCGGCCGGTGCGTCGCGCGCCTACGTGGTCGACGCGCGCGAGCGATTCGTGACCGATTACGTCTGGCCGCACCTCCAGGCCAACGCCCTGTACCAGGGCGCATATCCGCTGGCGACGGCTCTCGCCCGGACACTCATCGCGCAACTGCTGGTCGAGGTCGCCAAGCGCGAGGGCGCCGACGCGGTCGCCCACGGATGCACCGGCAAGGGCAACGACCAGGTGCGATTCGACGTCGCCACCCACGCGTTGGACCCGGGGCTGGAAGTCATCGCCCCGATGCGCGTCGGGATGGGCCTGACCCGCGACCAGGAGATCGACTACGCGGCCGAGCGCGGCATCGAGATCCCGATCACCAAGGCCTCGCCGTACTCGATCGACGTCAACCTGTGGGGCCGCTCGTGCGAGACGGGCGTGCTCGAGGATCCGTGGGTCACGCCGCCGGCCGATGCGTTCGAGTGGACCGTGGCTGCGGCCGACGCCCCGACGCCGGTCGAGGTCGTCGTCGATTTCGAGGGCGGCATCCCGGTGGCGCTCGATGGCGAGCGGCTGCCGCCGGTCGAGCTCGTCCAGCGCGTCCACGACCTGGGTGGCGCACATGGGGTCGGGCGGATCGACCACGTCGAGGATCGCCTGGTCGGGATCAAGAGCCGCGAGATCTACGAGACACCGGCGGCCACCATCCTGCACGGCGCGCATCGGGCGCTCGAGGGGCTGACGCTGTCACGCGACACGCTGCGGTTCAACCGGTTCGTCGCCGATGAGCTGGCACGGCTCATCTATGACGGCCTGTGGTTCAGTGCCCTGTCGCGCGACCTGCGCGCGTACGTCGCGTCGTCGCAGCGGGTCGTCTCGGGCGAGGTCCGGGTGCGTTTGGACCATGGGTCGGCGGTCGTCGTCGGGCGGCGTTCGCCGATGTCGCTGTACGACAAGTCGCTCGCCACGTACGACGAGGGCGATGCGTTCGACCACGCGAGCGCAGTCGGGTTCATCGAGATCTTCGGGCTGCCGCTGCGCGTCGAGGCGGCTCGCCACGGCGCGGTCGGGAAGCATCACGGAGCGGCCTGGACCTGGACCGATCCTCTCCTCGAGACACTGCCGACGACCGTCGCGGATCCCGAGCCAGCCGGCGTCTGAAGACCACGCCGCGGTCCGGATCGATGGGCAAGCTGATCTACCTGATGAACGTGTCCCTCGATGGGTTCGTCGAGACCCTGGACCACGGCCTCGACTGGTCGGCAGTCGACGACGAGCTGCATGCGTGGTTCACCGAGCACATGCGCGGGGTGGACGCGTCCCTGTACGGGCGCCGGCTCTACGAGGTCATGGCCGCCTACTGGCCGACCGGCGAGTCCGACCCCGCCTCGACCGAGACGACGCGGGAGTTCGCCCGCCTCTGGAACGCCACGCCAAGGATCGTCTTCTCGACGAGCCTCGATTCGGTGGACTTCAACAGCCGTCTGGTGACGGGCGACGTGGGCGATGCGCTAGACAAGGTCAGGGCCGAGTTCGATGGCGACCTCGAGGTCGGCGGACCGACTCTCGCCGCCCAGTTCATCAAGCGCGGCCTCGTCGACGAGTACCGGCTCCTGGTCCATCCGGTCGTCCTCGGGGCGGGCACGCCGTTCTTTCCTCCGCTCGACCGACCCATCGGGCTGGAACTGGTCGAGACCCGCACGTTCGCCTCGGGGGTGGTGTACCTCCGTTACACCGCGACGGGCCGGTGACAGTTTGCGCGGGTGGAGAGTTCCGCCGCGGTTCGACGTTCGGTTGCCGGGTACCATCGCGCGATGAACGACGCTGACATCAACGCCGCCGGCCTACGCGCCGGGCTGATCGACAGCGCCCGGGCCGCCCGGGTGGCCGAGCGCGACGTCTTCGAAGCGCTCGATCCAGGCCTGCGCGACGCCGCGGCCGCCGACGGCGAATGGTCGCCGAAGGACGTCCAGGCGCATCTGACCGCCTGGAAGGCACGGACCGGGGAGCGGCTGCGGGCCCTCCGCGTCGGCCTGAGCGAGCCGATCGAGG
>JANMBS010000251.1:0-2112 GCA_031360525.1 Thermomicrobiales bacterium | reverse complement strand
TGGTCTGCATGGCCTTGCCCTTGGCGCCAGGCAGGACGAGCACTTGGCCGAGGACGAGGTTCGGGTCGTCGATGCCATTGGTCGCGAGGATGTCGGTCCCGTCGACCCCGTAGCGCGACGCGATCGTGTCGAGCGTGTCGGTCGCCGTGACCTTGACGATGAGCCCCGTGACGGGCGGGATCCGCAGCGTGTCGCCCGTCTTGAAGTCGGTCTTCGACTTCAGGTTGTTGGCCCAGACCACGGTCATCGGCGAGACCTTGAATTTGGTCGCGATGTCGGTCAGCTTGTCGCCGGGCTTGACCTTGTATGTCTGCACCAGGCCGCTGCCATCTGGGACGACCGTGTCGACGGCGATCGGCTTGACCAGGGTACCGTCGTCGATGAACGGTCCTGCGACCGCCGCCGCATCCGTCGCCGAGATCTCCGTATCACCGAAATCGACGGCCGCGAACGGCGAGGACGGCTTGGTGACCTCGGGCGGCTGGCCGAACTCGACCGTGCCTGTGGCGGCGCTGGAGTCCGAGCCGCCGGCCGCGGCGAGGACGTCATTTCCGTTCTCGCTGCCGTCCGTCCCGTTGGTGCCAGCCGCTTCCCCGGTGGTACCCCCGCCGATCGCGATCCGGGGCGCCTGGCCTGCGCCGTCTGTGCCACCGGTCGGTCCCGCGGGATGCCCGGCGGAGATGCTGATGACCGACGCGCCGACGAGGATGCCGGCCACCGCGACCGCGACCGCGCGATCGGGCCCCAGGCGGGAGATCAGGGAGCGACGGGGTTGCACCGGGGGCGCGACGCTCGCGACGACCACCGAAGGAGCGACAACGGTCGGTCGATACTCGCGAACGGGAGCCAGACGGGACGCGACGACCACCGAGTGGACGCCATGACGCACCTTCGGCGCGATGGCGAATCTCCGTGCCTCGCGCGGCGCGTCACTCACGGCTGGATCGTTCCTGGGCCGGCGCACGCGTCCGACGACGCGCTGGAAGCCGACCGAAGCGTTCAGCAATACGGTCTCCTGGTGTTTGGGCGGTCCTATGCGATTGGGGTCGCGCCTGGGGGTGCGATGCGGACCGTCCGGTCGCGGATTCGAGCTGGGGTCTCTCTTCGCGGCCGCCACCCGTCTCTACGGGCTTAGGACTTACGAGGGAACCGTAACACGGACCTTGCAAAGCGGGCAACCCGACGGGTCGCCCCGTTCGGTCAGGCGTCGAGGCTCTTGGTCAGAGAGGACAGGAACTCGGCGTTCGACTGCGTCTTGGCAAGGCGGTTGAGCAGGATCTCGATACCCTCGTTGGCGCCGACCGCCGACAGCATCCGGCGCATCGTCCAGACCATCTTGAGGGTGCCCTCCTCGAGGAGCAGCTCCTCGCGGCGGGTCCCCGAGCGCTGGACGTCGATCGATGGGTAGATCCGCTTTTCGGCCAGCTTGCGATCGAGGATGAGCTCCGAATTGCCGGTGCCCTTGAACTCCTCATAGATGACGTCGTCCATGCGCGAGCCGGTGTCGACGAGGCAGGTCCCGATGATCGTCAGCGAGCCGCCTTCCTCGATGTTCCGCGCCGCGCCGAAGAAGCGCTTGGGCGGGTAGAGGGCGATCGGATCGAGTCCGCCCGACAGCGTCCGGCCGGATGGCGGGAGCGCCAGGTTGTAGGCGCGTGCGAGGCGGGTGATCGAGTCGAGCAGGATGACGACGTCGCGGCCGGTCTCGACCTGGCGCTTGGCGATCTCGAGGGCCATTTCGGCGACATGGGTGTGGTTCTCGGTCGGCTCGTCGAACGTCGAGCTGATGACCTCGCCCTTGACGCTGCGGCGCATGTCCGTGACCTCCTCCGGCCGCTCGCCGATGAGGGCGACCATGAGCAGGATCTCCGGGTAGTTCGCGCTGACGCCGTTGGCGATCTGCTTGAGCAGCATCGTCTTGCCGGCCTTTGGCGGGCTGACGATGAGGGCGCGCTGGCCCTTGCCGATCGGGTTGACGAGGTTGATCAGCCGCTGGCTCAGGTTCTTGGGATCCGTCTCGAGGTTGATGAGGACGTCCGGGTGGACCGGGGTGAGATCACCGAAGACGGGCCGTCGGCGGGCGGTCTCCGTATCGACGCCGTTGACCGAGTC
>JANMBS010000196.1:0-7122 GCA_031360525.1 Thermomicrobiales bacterium | reverse complement strand
GCGATCGGCGTCGGGAACCTGATCCCACTGATCGGGGTGCTGCTGTTCGGCTGGGACCTGCCGTCGATCTTGGTGATGTACTGGATCGAGACCGGCATGATCGGACTCGTCAATGTCCTCAAGATCCGCAAGTCGATGGCGCTCGGGCGACCGACCGTCGCCGCCGATGGATCGGTCGAACGGCCGATCGTGCGCGCAGCCATGACCGGCAGCTGGCTGCTCGCCCTCATGTGGCTCCTGGCCTACGGGATCTTCTGGGCGATCCTCGGACCGTTCGTCATCCAGATCGCCAACGGCGGCTTCTACGAGGGCGCGAGCCAGACTGGCTGGAGTGGCGCCTCCGCTGAGGTGATCGCCTGGGGCACCGTCAGCCTGGCCGGCGGCCAGGTGGTCGCCTACGTCCTGGACTACGTCATCGGGCGGCGCTATCTGACGGTCACGTCGCTCGAACTGCTCCGTGACCCCTTCGTTCGGATCTTGACCATTCTGGCGACGATCGCTGCGGGTGGCGTCGGCATCGCCCTGATCGGCGCGCCGGTCGGGTTCCTCGCCGCAATGGTTGTAGCCAAGACCATCGTCGAGATCCGGTTCGCCCAGGCGGCTCCCGCTCCTGTCGATTGAGATAGGGTGTCGATGGACCGAGCGGACGCTCGGAGGTGCGAGGAAGACGTGTCGACAGACGAAGGAAGCGGCAAGAAGCTAAGCGTGGACGCCACAGGGCAGGCAGCAGGGGAAGCAGTCCCGGTCGTCGAGACGGGCAGCGCGCAGCGGCCGAAGAGATCGGTGCGCGGCGACTGGGGAACGGTCACCGTGAGCGGCCGCCAGGTACCGATCCGGGCAGTCGTCGCGGTCGCTGGGATCGTCGTCTGGCTGGGCCTGATGCTCCTCGAGACCGGCGGGGGCGGGATCGCGTCGCTCAGGGTCTCGCTGTTGTTCCTCGTACCACTCGTGGCGATCGGCAGCCTGACGAGGAGCGTCGGCCTGGCGCTCATCGGGCAGTTCGTACTCGTCGGTGGTCTCATGCTGACCGTCGCGTGGGTCGTCATCAGCCTCTTCACGGCCGTCGTCCCTGACCTGTACGCGCCCATCCGCGACTTCGTCGTACCGCCGATCGAGGAGGCCACGAAGTTCGCGCCGCTCCTGTTGATCCTGTGGTTCCGCCGGCGTGGGACCGCGTGGTCCTTCGGAGCCACTGATTTGCTTCTGATGGGCGCCGCGATCGGGACGGGCTTCGGACTCGTCGAGCTGGCGTATACCACCGGACAGGGCGCGTCTCTCGACAGCGTCCCTTTCCTGCCCATCACCGAGATCTACCAGGGGCACCTCGTCGTGGGACACGCACTATGGGCCACGATCGGCGGCGGAATGCTCGGGATCGCACTACTCCTCCAGGGCCGAGGCCGGGTCGCTATCGCCGCCGCTACAGCCGGCGTCGCCTGGACGACGCTCGACCACATCGCGGGCAACTACAGTGCCGTTCGCCAGGGAGCCCTGGCCGACCTGCTCCTGCTCCTGACCGCGAACGGCTGGGGGTCGCTCGTGTTCTTTGTCGCCGTCGTCGTCGTGGCGATCGCGATGGACCTGCGTATCGTGCAGACGGCGGTCCCGCGGATCCCCGAACTCGCCCCTCCCCCACTCCGGGGCGACCTGGACTCAGTTGCCGGCGCCTGGGGGTTTCGGATCGGGCGCCGGGGACTCGCCTATGCCGTGTTCCGCGGGCGTGAGATCCCCGAGGCCGAACGCCCCGAGCGTGCCCGAGTGATCGGCGACCTTGCATATCGGCTGCTCTCCCGCCGGCGCCCCATCGCCCTGCCGGAGACGGTGACGCCCGGGAACGCACCGTGATCGCCACCGGTCTCCGGCTGCGTGACCGCCATCCGGTCGTCTTCGCGCTCGCTGTTGCGTTCCTTGGAGCACTCGTGGTGTTGCTGGCCGTCGAGGCACTCGCGACCCTCGCAAGCCTGCTCGGCCTCACGGCGCTTCATGACGTCGGTGTGAATACCGGTCCGGTCGCGGCGATCGGCGGGGCTGCTGGGGGCGTCGGCGCGGGAGCGGGTGGCGGCGGCCCTGCGCCCGAGCCTCCGCCGCCGCCGTTACCGTTCAGCGGTACCTGGGATCCCGCTTCGCACAAGTGGCAGTACGGACGTGAACCCGACGGCCCGCCTCGCCCGCCGGCACAGGTGACGTGGCCCGAGTGGGTCAACCTCTACCTCTCGATCAGCGTGGAACTCATCGCCGGCAAGGCCGAGACGACGACGAGAGCTAACGCCGGAGGCAAAGCCTGATCTGCAGACGCCCGCGCCTCACTTTAGGTTGACAGGTTCCGGCGCGCAGACGCCGGATTCGCTCAGGACGGGGTCACTTGACCTTGAACGGGATCGTCACGACCTCGCCGCTCGGCGCGTATGTCAGCGTGGCCACGTAGTCGCCGATGGGGAAGGTTCCCGACGGGCTGATTTCGAAGTCACCCCAGCTGTTCCCGGTCCCGTAGTCGATCGTGATCGGACTGATGAACTCCGAGCCGTTCGCCGTCATCGTGCAGACGACCTTGCCGCTGAGATCCGGCCGGAGCGAGAAGACGACATAAAGCTTGGGGGCTGTTGTCGCGAAGGCGTCCGTGAAAGCGGTCGAGTCCGGCGCCGACTTCGTGGAGTCGGCAAACGTCGCCATGCGCAGGAGGGTGAAGGCGCTCGTGCCACTCGGCACCGGCGTCGGCGCGACGGGGGCCTTTCGAGGACCGGTGACGGTGAACGGCAGGGTCAGCGTGTCCCCGCTATCGAGGACCTTCAGCACCACCTCGTAGTCGCCGGGGATGAACCCGTCCTTGTAGGTGAGCTCGAAGTACGCCCAGGGGCCACCGGCCGGATAGTCGAAAGTGAACGTGTTGACCTCCACGTCGCCCTTCTTCCAGGTCGACTCGACCTTGCCCGACGACCCAGGGCTGAGCTGGTAGACGACGTAGATCACTGGCGTTTCCGAGGCGAAGCTCTTGCTGAACGTCGACGTGTCTGCGATCTGTGCCGGCGCGTCGAGCACGGAGCTGAGACCGGCGAGGGCGAATGTGCCCGAGCCACCGGTCGCGGCAGTCGTGGGCGACGCCGAGGGCGACTCGGTCGGCGCCGCACTGCCCGGCGGCGAGCTGGAGGCCGCGACGGAGGGTGCAGCGGATGTGGGCTGAGTCGTCTGGCCCGCGGCCGGCCCGCTGCTTGAGCCGCAGGCGGCCAGGATCATGGCGACGATGACACCGCCGACCAGAGATCGGCGCACGCGCCCGGGGATGACCGGGTCGCCGAGGACGCGCGGCACGCAACGCAGGTTCACCGGAACGACCCTCCTATACCCGAGGCCGGCCGGCGCTTGGCGGACTGGGCGCTCCGGTTCCCTGCGCATAGTGTGTGCCCGATAAAGACAGGTCAAGACCCTGAGCCAGATGCCCACGTCCGACTCCTGTCGGGCGCGCCAGAAGGCAAGTTCTATTTGTCCTGAACCTTCGCGCCGTTCAAGCGGCGCGGGACGCAAGCGCCATGCCCTCAGTCGACGACGATGAGATCGGTTGTGACTGGGATCGGGTTCGCCAGACAGTCGCGGACCGGCGAGGTGTCCTGGACGTACTGGCAGAGCTCCTCGAGCTGCGCCGTGGTCGCGTTGGGGCTCTTCACCCAGCTCGTGGCCCGGATCGCGGTGAACCCGGCGCGCGGACCTTCGAGGCCCAGGAAGCTGTGGAGATCCAGGTCGCCTTCGATCTCGTAGCGGAGCTCGGTGATGTCGATGCCCCGGGCGGCGGCGTTGTAGACATAGCCGACCGCGTAGCAGAAGCCGAGCGCCTGGAGCAGGAGCTCCACGGCGTTGGGGCCCTCGTTCGTGCCGAGGAGGACCGGCGGCTCGTCGCCGACAAGGCGGAACGCCTCGGGCCGAACCGCTGGCTGGCCGGCATGGACGAAGTCCTTGATCTCCCCGTCGTTCCGGCCGCCCGAGCGCCACGTGCTCGATGCCTTGAACGTGAAGGCGCCGACGTTCGGGTCCTGCTGGACCGCACCGATCGTGGCGATGAGCTGGTCGACATTGACCCCGTTTCGAGCGGTGATCGTGGCCATCGGTGTGCCTCCTGTCGCACGGTCACCTCAGGCGGATGACCATTACGAGAGCTGTGACGCCGGGCCGGGGGAGGTTATTCCTTCAATAGGTGGGGGACCGAGGTGGGAATAATCTGCCCGGCGTCAACGTCAACAACAGGAAGGACCGGTTCTCTCGCACGCAGCCAGCAAGGGAGCGATGATCGCCGACGTGATCGACGCACAGACCCAGCCGAACGCAGAAGACGGTCCCGACGCGCCCGATCGCGCCTTCGCCGACATGGCCCGAGAGCAGCTGGACGGCCTGTACGGCTACTGCATCCGGCTGGCGAAGGATCGCACTGAGGCCGAAGACCTCGTCCAGGACACCCTGCTGAGGGCCATGCGCGCGTATCCCGGGCTTCGAGACGAGACCAAGGTGAAGAGCTGGCTCTTCACGATCGCCACGAATGCCTGGCGTGACTTGTGCCGAGCCCGCGGGCGCACGCTGACCACGATCTCGCTCGATGACACGGACGGGGAAGACGACTTCTCGCTGTTCACGACCCTGGCCATCGAAGACCCGTTCCCCTACTCCGACGAACTGCACCTGGACTTCCTACGCCTGTTTCGCGACGAGGACGTCCAGGATGTCTTCGCCCAAATCAACCCGCTCTTTCGGACGCCCCTCATCCTCACGACGATCCATGGGTTCAGCTGCAAGGAGGCGGCCGCGATCCTCGACGTGCCGCTCGGAACGATCCTGTCGCGCCTGCAGCGGGGCAGAAAGCAGCTCGAACGTGGCATGTGGGACTACGCCGTCAAGAACGGCCTCGTGGAGGTAGGTGACGAGCCATGATCGACTGCCGTGAGGCCGTCCGGCGGATGTGGGAGTACATCGACCACGCACTGGAAGCCGGTCCGGCCGAGGAGCTCGAGTCGCACCTGGACACGTGCCAGCGATGCTGTGGCGAACTGGAGTTCTCGCGCCGCCTCAAGGAGATCGTGGCGGCGTCGGACTCGGACAGCCTGCCCGACCCACTCCGCAAGAAGATCGAACTGCTCCTCGCGGGCGGTGGCCTGCCGGCCCGGGAAGGAGAGGACGCATGACCCAGTTGCACCCCGGCGCCATCGTCGGGACAGACTTCCTCCAGCAGGACGCGATCCGCTCGGCCGTCCGGCAGACCTATGGCTCGGTGAGCCCCAGCGATCGGCAGGTGGCGGAACGCTTCTACAGCCCCGAGGAATTGGACGGACTGCCGGACGAGACCGTCCGGATGGCGCTGGGCGTCGGGAACCCGGTACGCCATGCCGGTCTCAGGGCCGGTGACGACGTCCTCGATCTTGGCTCAGGCGGGGGGATCGATTGCCTCATCGCGGCGCGTGCCGTAACGCCTGGCGGGCATGTCGTCGGCATCGACTTCCTGGCTGAGATGGTGGATCGGGGCACCCGCGCGGCGACCCTGGCTCGACTGGCTGACGTCCGATTCGTCGAGAGCGAGATCGAGGCCCTCCCGCTGCCCGACGACTCGATCGACGTGGTCATCAGCAACGGCGTGATCAATCTGTCACCGCGCAAGGTGCGGGTGCTATCCGAGGCATTCCGGGTCCTGCGCCCTGGTGGCCGCCTGGCGATCATCGATCTCGTCCTGGATCACGATCTGCCACCCGAGATCCAGACGCATCCGGCGGCCTGGGCCGGCTGCCTGTCAGGAGCCCTGTCCGAGACCGCCCTCTACAAGGGCCTGCGGCGGGCCGGGTTCCGGGATGTCGGCATCGATCCGGTCGACGACTTCGGGATCGAGGAATGCGCCCTCTACCCGCTGTTCAACGATTCGCTCATCGAGCTCCTCCGTCGTCTCGTCCCGGAGGAACGCCACAGCCGGATCGCGCGCAGCGTGTTCGTCCACGGCCGGAAGCCCGTCCCCGACGAGTCGCTGCCTGGTCGAGCCCGGGGCTGAACGGGAATACCCAGCCGTTCCTGTCGTCAAGTCGCCGGACAGGACACGAGTGCTGGAGCGTGGGCGAGGTGAGCTTCGGCGACGCGTCAAACCTGCCATTCCTGATAGGGTCATCGCCATGGAGCCCGACGAGCCCTTGCGCCCAGCGCAGCCCACGAAGGCAGAGCCCACGCCCGCGCCGACTGATGCGGAGCTGTCCCGCATCGCCCGCGAAGCCGTTCGGCAGCCGGCCGACCCGCGGCTCGACAAGCAGCTCGAGCGGATGGGCCTGACAGACACACGCACGCCGGCCACCCCGCCGGTGGCCGCACCGGTCGCGGACCCGACGGTCGAAGCCCTCCAGGGGCGACTCCGCCGCGTCGAATCGATGGTCTGGGCGCTGGTCGCCGCCACGGGGATCCTTGCCGTCGCGGTGGTCGTGCTCTTGCTCCGCTGACGGTTTCTGCCGGTCAGCTCGAGGCGATCGGCTCGAGGCGCGCTCTCAGCAGGTCCGAGCCCTCGGCATCCGCGACGCGACAGACCCACGCGCCATCATCCCGCCAGGCGTCGGCGACCAGCTTCGCGGCCGGTTCAGCAGCCCGGGCGTACTCGAGCCGCACGACACGCGGGACCGCCCGGATCGCGGCCGCTCCGCCGGCAATGAGCACCGCCTCGTCGAGCCAGTCGGCATAGACCGCGTTGTTGACGTGGTCCATGGGGTCGAGCTCCTGGGGACGGACGGTGAAGGCCGTCCGGGCGGGCTGCGGCGGGACCTCGCCGAGGTCGACGCGGGCCAGTCCGAAGGTCGCCGGCGGCGCGCCAAAGACCGCGTCGAATTCCTTCGGGATCCGCGTCGGGGCGCCGCGATCGTCGAGCAGGACCCAGTCGATGTGGACCCGCGAGACAAGCGCGCCCTGGGCGTCATGGAACTCGGTCCGGCGGCGCGCCCAGACGCGGCGCCAGCCGACGACGCTCGTTGTCCCGACCAGCTCCGCGCCGACCCCGATCGGGGCGACGACCGCGACCTCGGCGGCGCGCACGAGCCAGGTGATGCCGCGTTCGGCGTACCACGACCGCCCGAACCCACGGCTGGCCGAGTGATAGCCGGCCAGGTCCTGGGTGTATCTGAG
>JANMBS010000182.1:0-3020 GCA_031360525.1 Thermomicrobiales bacterium | reverse complement strand
GACGATCTTCGGGTCCGACTTTCCGGTCATCAGCTGGTTCGTCACGAGCCTGCTCACCGCTTCCATCGGGACGGTTCTCGTGGTTGTCCTCACCTCGATGTCGGGCTACGCCTTCGCCCGCATGGACTTCCCCGGGAAGCGGATCCTGTTCGGCCTGCTGATCGCGACGCTGCTCTTGCCGAGCGTCATGTTCCTCGTGCCGCAGTTCCTGATCATTCTCCAGCTTGGCAACGTCGTGCCCGAGGTCGGGCTAGCCACCATTCCCGCGTACATGCTGCCGCACCTCGCCGCGGTGTTCGGGGTGTTCTTCATGCGCCAGTTCTTCCTGGGCATCCCCGTCGAGATCGAGGAGGCGGCCTACGTCGATGGCGCGAGCCGGTTCAAGACGTTCCGATCGGTCGTCCTGCCGCTGGCGGGCCCCGCGCTCGCCACCCTCGGCGTCATCACGTTCCTCGCGATCTGGAACGACTACCTCTGGCCGCTCGTGAACTGCACCTTCGATTCGGACGCGTGCACGCTCCAGGCAGGGCTCGTCAACTTCCAGGGCCAGTACAGCGCCGAGTACGGGCTCCTGATGGCCGGGACCGTCGTCGCTGCCGTCCCAGTCCTCATCTTCTATGTCCTCGCCCAGCGCTTCGTGATCCAGAGCGTGGCGTCGGCGGGAGTCAAGGGTTGATGTCGATCGAGTCAGAGCGCACGTAGTCGATCCAATCCGAATGACTTCCATCGAGACGACTCGTCGCCCCGTCCGGCACAGCCGCCGGTTGGCGATGGTCGCCGCTCTGTCCGCCATCGTCCTCGGCTGCGGTTCGTCGAGCGGGTCGGCTGGTCCCGCGTCCGCCGCGAGCCCGTCGCCCGGCGTCGAGCAGTCGGCGATTCCCGGCGGCTCGGTCGGGGCGGGCGGCGGCTCGAGCTCAGCGAGCCCGTCCCTGGCGGCCGGGATGTTCCGGAACCCGGTGATCGACGCTGACTTCCCGGACCCGTTCTTCCTCGCCGACGGTGGCCGCTACTACGCCTACGCGACGACGGATGGCTCGCAGAACCTGCAGCTCGCACGCTCGACGGACCTGGTGTCCTGGGAGATGCTCGACGATCCGCTTCCGAAGCTTCCAGGATGGTCATCGGGTGACACCTGGGCGCCGGAGGTCCTCAAGACGTCGGCCGGCTACGTCCTGTACTACACGGCCCACGACTCCGACGTGAAGCGTCCGGACTCCAACGGAAGCCAGTGCGTCACGCGTGCTGTGGCCAAGGTGCCGGAAGGACCGTTCGTCGACGACTCCGCCAAGCCGCTGGTGTGCCAGCCCGATCTCGGCGGCTCGATCGACGCGACGGCATTCGTCGACGTCGATGGGAGCGCGTGGCTGATCTGGAAGAACGACGGGAATTGCTGCGGTCTGCCGACCCGCTTCTTCATGCAACGACTGAGTCCCGACGGTCTGTCGCTGGCAGGAAAGGTCTCTGACCTCGGCGTGGTCAACGACGAGCCATGGGAGGGGAGCTTGATCGAAGCGCCCAGCCTGACCGTGAAGGACGGCACCTACTACCTGTTCTACTCGGCGAACGGGTACGACACCGAGTTCTACGCCGTCGGCTACGCGACATCCAAGAACGTCACCGGTCCATATGTCGACGCACCGGAGAACCCGATCCTCAAGAGTCCCGCTGACGGCTCCGACACTGCTCGAGCGCGCGGTCCGGGTCACCAGTCGATCGTCCAGGACGACGATGGGGACCTGTGGCTTGCCTATCACGCCTGGGACGAGGAAGCGGTCGGCTACGGCAATTTCGGGAAGCGGGCCGTCTGGATCGATCGCCTGACGCTGGCAGGCGGGAAGGCGACCGTCGCGGGGCCGACAGGGGACCCACAACCCGATCCCTAGAAACCCCGGCCAGCCACTCAGGAGGTCACGATGATCGACGCCGATCCGACGCTCACAGACGAGGACGTTCGACGTGATGTGGCGAGCGTGTACCGGGACGGCATCGTTGGCCGCCCAGGCGCCTTCAGTCGCGAATGGACGGAGCAACTTCGGCAGGACATGCTCACCTCCTTCTGGGAGGCCATCCAGCGGCCCGGCGGCGCCGTCGGCCGCGGCCCGCGGCGGTGGTACGTCGAGGTCCATCCCGAGGCCATCAGCGGGTTCACCGACCTCGTCACGAACCCATGGGTCACGGCGATGTCGGAAGCGGTCCTCGGGCCCGACTACGAGATCGTGGAACTCGGATTCGACACGCCGTTCGAGGGTGCACGGACCCAGCCGTGGCACCGCGATTTTCCTTCGCCCCCGGAGACCTACCGGGAGCATCGGATCACGTCGCTGGCATTCAACCTGACGGGAGTCGACGTGACCCAGGAGATGGGTCCGTTCGAGATCTCACCGGGTACCCAGTGGGATGACGGTCGTGGCTGGACGCACGAGATGTTTCCCCCCAAGGAGTCCTGGCCGCACTACGGCGAGGAGTCCGTTCGGAAGTTCCCCAAGCAGGGCGACATCTCGTGCCGCTCGGCGCTGACGATCCATCGCGGCACGACACATCCGTCGCCGATCGCACGCCCGGTCCTCGTTCTGGGCGTCGATGCCCCCGGTGCGGGCCATGCCGCGCTCCACGACATGATGGTGACTCCGGCCTTTTACGAGGCTCTCCCCGAAAGCGTGCGGACGAGACTCGTCTGTCAGGTGGTCGATGAGCTCACTCCGGTGACCCAGAAACACGACATCGAGGGCCTCGTCATGGGAGTCGACTGAACCGACCATCCAGGCACGAATCGCCAAAGGAGAATTCGATGACGACCTTGCTCACGGCCCCCATCGGCCGCCCCTACCACCTCGATCGGCCGGATCGTTCAACCCGTCGTCGCCTGTTCGCGCTGATCGCTGCGGCGGGCCTTGTCCTCTCGGTCCTGGCCTCCGCTCCGGGGGCCATCGCCGCGAGTGGGACATATCGAAATCCGCTGGAACCGACCGTTCCCGGTGACGGGATCGTCGAGAGCTGCGCCGACCCGAATGTCATCGAGG
>JANMBS010000172.1:0-3577 GCA_031360525.1 Thermomicrobiales bacterium | reverse complement strand
CCGCGGGCCCCCCGCCCGGCCGACCCCCCGGCCCGGGCGAGCGCCCGGGCCGCCGAGAGGAGCACGCTCAAGGTCTCGGCCGCGACCTGCGGCCTGTCGTCGGTCGGGACCGCGTTCGTCACCACGAAGCCGTAGGCGACGACGAAGGCGGTCCCGACCGACGACAGGCCGCAGGTCGCGGCCGAGACCTTGAGCGTGCTCCTCTCGGCGGCCCGGGCGATCGCCCGGGCCGTGGGATCGGCCGGCCGGTCGACCGGCGGTCCGGGCAGCGGTTCGAAGCCGATGAACACGTCGGGAAGCCCGGTGTCGTCGAGCCAGCCGCCGAGCCCGACGGCGATCTCGGTCGGCGGCGGCAGGATCGCGGTCATGGTCCGGACGGCGGTCGAGCCGCCCGCGGCCTCGGCCAGGCGGGGGATCGGACCTTCGGCCAGGAGGCTCCCTGCCAGCCAGATGATCAGCAACGCCTGGACCGCCCCGAAAGCCGCGCCGATGGTCCGGTCGGCCGCTCCCAGGAGGCCGTCACCGAGCCGACGCGCCAGCGCGCCACCGAGCCCGGCCCCGAGTGATTCCCCGAGAGCGACCGCGCCGATCAGGGCGGCCAGGACGATGACCGGCCGGAAGAGCGGATCGATCTCGGCAAGCGGCGCGCTGAGGAGAGGCAGCCCGAACAGCGCGGCCCCGCCGGCGAGGAGCGCCCCGATGAGTCCGAGGACCTGCGGGATGGCGCCCGAGCGCCAGCCTAGGATCACTGCCACGACCACGAGCAGGATCGTGATCGCGTCGATGGGGTTCACCGCCCGATCGTCGCACAGGCCGAACGAAGGCGCCGCTCAGGCAACCGGCACAGGCCTGGCGCCTTGCCGGCCCGCCGAACCGGCCCGGCGTCAGGCGACGGTGACGGTGATCGGGGCCGCGCCGCCGGCCGCGTCGCTGATCGTATAGGTGCCCGGCGCGAGTTCTCCGAGCTCGACGATGGCCCGCTTGAACTGGGCGATCTCGATGCACGCGACATCCCCGGGCCCGTGTCCCTCGCGCAGGGTGATGGCGAACGTCCCGGCATCGGCTCCGACCGCGACGACGATCGAATCGAGGGTGTAGCACGGCTCGACCCCGCTCGTGTAGTCGATGGTGAGGGTGACGCGCCGACCGGTGACCGCGGCGGACAGGCTCTGGGCGGGGATCGCACGGACGTCGAGCTGACCCGGCTTTGGGACGACGACCCGGCCGAGCGGGTCGATCAGGGCCGGATCGTCTCTGGCGGGCGGCATGTCGATGCCGACCGGCGTGTTCGGGTCCTGGCTCGGAGCCAGGCTGGCGGGCGCCCTGCTCGGCGAGGAGCTGATCGCCGGCCCACCGGCCGAGCTGCAGGCGGCGAGTGCCGGGACGACCAGCACGGCCAGGACGAGACCGAGGCCCCGCGAACGGGAACCGGAACGGCGCGGAAGGGTATGCATGTGCGCGAGACGAGTGTGACCCGCGTCGGGTTCCGCGGCCGCGCAGACGGACGTTGCGACCGCGTGGGTCGCTCCGACCGGACTCTCGATCGGCTTGGTCAACCGTCCCCGTGGGATCGGGCGAGTGAGTCGATGCGCGGCGGGTGAGCCGATTCCCAGGCCCTGAGCTCGGCGTCCTTCGACAGCAGGTAGCCGAGCTCGTCCGTGCCCGCGAGGATCATCCGCTTGGCGAACTGGTCGATGTCGAAGTCGAGGGTCGAGCCGTCCGGCAGCAGGACGCCCTGCTCGGCGAGGTCGATCGTCAGCACGGCATCAGGGTCGTCGGCGAGCATCTCGAACAGTCGCGCGTGCGTCGTCGAGTCGACGACGATCGGCAGCACGCCGTTCTTGAGGCTGTTGCTGCGGAAGATGTCGGCAAACGACGTCGACAGGATCGCCCGGACGCCCCACGCGGTGAGCGCCCACGGGGCGTGCTCGCGTGACGACCCGGCACCGAAGTTGTCGCCGACGAGCAGGATCTGGCGCCCCGACATCTCGGGTCGATCGAGGATGAAGGGCGGCTCCTTGAGCGAGCCGTCCTCCTCGAACCGCCAGTCGCGGAAGAGCGCCTCGGCCAGCCCGTTCTTGTCGGTGACCTTGAGGTAGCGCGCCGGGACGATCTGGTCGGTGTCGACGTTCTCGGCCGGGAGCGGGACGACCCGGCTGGTGAAGACCGTGAACGGTTCCGCCACGCGCTCAGCGGCCCCCGACGCTCGCCAGTGTCTCGATGCCAGGCAGGCGGCGTGGATCGGCGACGACCCCGGCGATCGCGCTGGCCGCCGCTGTCAGGGGCGAGGCCAGGAACGTCCGGCCGCCCTTGCCCTGGCGGCCCTCGAAGTTTCGGTTGCTGGTGCTGACCGCGTACTGACCGGGCCGCAACTGGTCGCCGTTCATCGCGATGCACATCGAACAGCCCGACTCGCGCCACTCGGCGCCGGCCGCCTTGAAGATCTCGGACAGGCCCTCCGCTTCGGCCTCGCGTTTCACCTCATCCGAACCGGGGACCACCATCAGGCGCACGCCCTCCGCCACGTGACGGTCCTTGAGCACGCTGGCGGCCAGGCGCAGATCGCTGATCCGGCCATTGGTACAGCTCCCCACGAAGACGACATCGACCTTCTGCCCAAGGATCGCCTGGCCGGGCTGGAGGTCCATGTACTCGAGAGCGCGCTCGAGGGCGCGCCGCTGGCTCGGGTCGGCCTGGTCGGCCGGCGACGGGACGCGGCTGGTGATCGGGATGCCCATCCCCGGGTTGGTGCCGTAGGTGACCATGGGCTCGAGCGTGTCGGCGTCGATGGTGATGGTCTTGTCATAGGTCGCGCCATCGTCGGTCGGCAGGGCGCGCCACGTCTCGACCGCGGCGTCCCAGGCAGGCCCGACCGGGGCGTGGGTGCGGCCGTGCAGGTACTCGAAGGTCGTGTCGTCGGGGGCGATCAGGCCGGCTCGGGCGCCGCCCTCGATGCTCATGTTGCAGACCGTCATCCGCTGTTCCATGGTCAGGCGACGAACGGCGTCGCCGGTGTATTCGAAGACGTGCCCGGTCCCGCCGCCGATCCCGATCCGGGCGATCAGGGCGAGGATGATGTCCTTGGCGCTGACCCCCGGGACCAGCCGCCCGTCGACACGCACCTCGTACGTCTTCGGGTCGCGCTGGAGGAGCGTCTGGGTGGCTAGGACCATCTCGACCTCGCTCGTCCCGATCCCGAACGCCAGCGCGCCGAACGCGCCGTGGGTCGAGGTGTGCGAGTCCCCGCACACGATCGTCATCCCGGGCTGGGTCAGTCCGAGCTGCGGCCCGATGACATGGACGATGCCCTGCCCCGGATCGCCGATGCCGTGGAGCGGGATCCCGAACTCGGTGCAGTTGGCCTCGAGCTGGTTGACCTGGGCGAGCGCCATCTGGTCGATGAACGGCAGGCTGCGATCGGTTGTCGGGATCGAGTGGTCCGCGGTCGCGACGGTCTGACCCGGTCGGCGAACGCCGATGCCGCGTGCCCGCAGACCCGAGAACGCCTGCGGACTCGTCACCTCGTGGACGAGGTGGAGATCGACCGCCAGGACGGCGGGCGCGCCTGGATCCTGGG
>JANMBS010000162.1:0-2284 GCA_031360525.1 Thermomicrobiales bacterium | reverse complement strand
GCTCGATGAGGCGATCGAGATGATCGATGTCGCCGGGGCGGCCCTCCTGGGCGCGGCGGCTCGCAACGCGGCGGGGGTCGCCGCGGTCGCCGACCCGAGCCACTACAAGCAGGTCACCGCCGAACTCAAGGAGCTTGGCGTCGTAAGCCCGGAACTGCGGGCCAAGCTCGCCGCCGAGGCGTTCAGCACCGTCGCCGCCTACCACGCCGAGATCGCCGCCTATCTGAACCAGATCTCCGGGAATACATTCCCGCGTCATCTCGCGCTGGTGCTCCAGAAGGTCGACGACCTGCGCTACGGCGAGAACCCCCATCAGCGTGCTGCGTTCTACCGCGAAACGACGCATCGCAGCGGCACTCTCGCCGACGCGACCCGGTTGCAGGGCGACATGCCATCGTTCAACAACCTGCTCGACCTCGACGCGGCCTACCGGATCGCGCGTGACTACACTTCGCCGACCGTCGCCATCGTGAAGCACACCGACCCGGTCGGGCTGGCCTCGCACGACGAGCTCGTCGAGGCCTACCGGCACGCCCTCGAGACCGACCCGGTGGCCGCCTTCGGCGGGATCGTCGGGGTCAACCGCGAACTCGATGGCGCGACGGCGCGCGAGATCGCCGCGAACTCCTATGAGGCGGTCGTCGCGCCGGGGTTCAGCCAGTCGGCGATCGGCATCCTGCGTGGCAAGCCCGGCCTCGAGTTGCTGGCCATCCCGCCCGACCCGACCGACGGGATGCGCGACTACGGCATCGCCAGCCTCGATTTCAAGCGCGTCGCCGGCGGCCTGCTGGTCGAGAGCCAGGACGAGCTCGGGCTCGATCGCGGCCGGCTCCAGGTCGTGACCCAGCGACGCCCGACGCTCGAGGAACTGACCGACATGCTCTTCGCCTGGCGCGCGGTGCGCCACGTGCGCTCGAATGCGATCGTCCTCGCGCGCAACGGGGCGACCGTCGGGATCGGCGCCGGCCAAGCCAGCCGCCAGGTCTCGGTCGAGATCGCGGTCCGCCGGGCGGGCGATCGGGCCAGGCTCGCGGTGCTCGCCTCCGACGCCTACTTCCCGTTCCCCGACGGCATCCAGGCCGCGGCCGGGGCGGGCATCACGGCCATCATCCAGCCCGGCGGCTCGATCCGCGACGAGATGGCCATCGAAGTGGCCGATCGCCATCACATGGCGATGGTCTTCACTGGCCGCCGGCACTTCCGGCATTGATCGACAGCCCGGCTGAGGACCAGATGGAGCAACTCCTCGCGCTCGAGATGATCCGGGTGACGGAGGCGGCGGCGATCGAATCGGCGCGGTTCATGGGTCGCGGCGAGAAGGACGAGGCCGACGCGGCCGCGACCGAAGCCATGCGCCGGACGATGGACGAGATCGACTTCGCCGGACGGATCGTCATCGGTGAGGGCGAGCGCGACGAGGCGCCGATGCTCTACATCGGCGAGCGGGTCGGGCGGACCGGCGCGGACCGTGACGATGTCCCGCGCATCGATATCGCCGTCGACCCCCTGGAGGGCACGAACCTCGTCGCCCACGGCCAGGCCGGCGCGATCACCGTCCTCGCGGCATCGGAGGCGGGCGGCCTGACGCACGCCCCGGATACGTACATGGAAAAGCTGTGCGTCGGGCCGGTCGCCGCGGGCCAGGTCGACATCCGAGCCACCCCGACCGAGAACCTGACGAGCATCGCCAAGGCGCTCGGACGGAAGGTCGCCGACATCACCGTGGTCATCCTCGAGCGGCCGCGCCACGACGCGCTCATCGAGGAAGTCCGCCGGACCGGTGCACGGATCAAGCTCATCAGCGACGGCGACCTGTCGGCCGCCATCAGCTGCGCCGTCCAGGGGACGGGTGTCCACGCCGTCATGGGCATCGGCGGGGCACCGGAAGGCGTCCTCACGGCTGCCGCGCTGCGCTGCCTCGGCGGCGAGATCCAGGCCCGCTTCCGCTACCGCAGCGACGCCGAGCGGGCCCGGGGGGCGACCATGGGCCACGGCGACGAGGAGCGCGTTTATCTCACCGAAGATCTTGCATCCGGCGACAACCTCGTCTTTGCCGCGACCGGGGTCACGGCCGGGGATCTCCTGCAGGGCGTCCGCTACTTCGGCGGCGGTGCCCGGACCCACTCGCTGATCATGGCCTACCAGTCGAAGCAGGTCCGGTTCATCGACACCGTCCACATGTTCAATCGGGATCGTCCGCCGTCCGTTCGGCTGTAGACGCGCCGTTCAGCGATGAGCGCGCCGCGGACGATCATCGCGATGGGCGGCGGCGGCTTCTCGATGG
>JANMBS010000141.1:0-4128 GCA_031360525.1 Thermomicrobiales bacterium | reverse complement strand
CCGCGGGCCTCGCCATCGCGACGCCAGCCGTTGTAGGACGCCAGCGGACGGATGTCGACGAGGGTACGTCGCGGCTCATCCAGTCCCTCTCTGAGTTCGGCGGTGGTGATCGTGCTCATCGGTCCCTCGGTGTGTGACGGTGGAGGCGGGCAAACAAAAACCCCTGTCGGTGCAGGGGTGTGGGGCGACGTTCGGCGTGCACAGCGGTTCGCACGCCTAGAGACACCACCTGCCCTGCATGGCAGAAGGTCGACACGAACAACACAGGGCCTGCCTCCTCGAGGTCATCATTCCCGGATTGTGACATCGCCGCATCCCACTATGCAAGACGTGAAACCGGGCTCGGTTTCGTTTCGGTCACATTCGAGGTTCGGCGTAGCGGATGTCTCGGTCGGTCGCATCGGCCGCGAGGAAGGCAAAGCGCGAGGTCCGGCACGCTGCATCGGCTCATGGTGCGATCGCGTGCCGGTGATGACCGTCCGGGAACCCGCGGCCGACACTCGTTACCACGACTTCAGCATGCCCGCCACCACGACCGGCTGTCTGACGCGCGGTCAGATCTGGCGGAAGACCATCCCGATCAGGAGGATGGCCGTCGCCGCGACGAATGCGATAATGCCGATCGAGTCGGAAACGACGGTCCCGTATGTCCCAAGAAGACCGAGGAGGATCAGGACAAGCGCGACGATGATCGTTCGGGCGGTCGGGGCGAAGTTGCTGCGCATCATCGGTCAGATCCCCGGCAGCAACGAGCCGATCACGAGCAGGCTCGGACAGGCGAACAGGCACAGGAAGGCGAGCTCGCGGTCCATCGTCAGCCCGACCGATCCGAGCAGGTTGGTCAGCGGGTCCAGGATCGGGATCAGCGACGAGATCGGCCATGCGTAGACCAGGCCGATCGCACCGATGACGAGGGCGATACCGACGGTGATAAGGCGCGGCGCATTGGGCTGCAAGCGCATGGGCGAGAGTATACGGCGGCGTCCGTCGCCGCGCAGCCCCGCGGTGTACCCGCTACCCGACTGCCCGAGCTGTCCGCGGTCAGTCCTGGGGCCAGCGCTCGCTGAAGACCGTCTCGGAGCGTGGCAGGCGTGCCGCCCCGGGTGCGGACTTCGGTCGTTTGGCGGCCTCCGTCGGGTGCCCGATGGCGACGACCGTCCGGACGAACCGATCAGCGGGCAGACCAAGGGCGCGGCCCACCTCCGCCCGGACCGCGGGGAAGATCCATGCGACACCCGCCGCCAGCTCGAGCAGTCCGGCGGCGATGAGCAGCCGCTCGGCGGCCCTGCCCTCGTCGTAGGCGTGCTCGACGTCGCCATCATCGCCGCTGAGCACGATGGCAATGGCGGCGGGCGCCGTCAGCAGCGAACTCGTCTGGGGGACACCGATGTCGTGGATGCGCTGGATGGTCGATGGATCGCGGATGACGATGAACCGCCATGGCTGGCTGTTTCGGCTGCTCCCGGACCAGCGCGCGACCTCGGTAAGTGCCTCGAGTTCGCCGTCGGTCGGCGGCTCGGGCGTGAACTCACGCACCTGCCTGGTCCGCAGCAGGGGCCGGACGTGCTCATCGACCGGGTGGCCGCTCACGAAGGGTCGGGCGCCTGCCGCGACTCGACGATGGTCGCCGGTGCGTTGTGGACCGCCGGGATCGTCCCAAGCCGGCCGGCCTGGTAGTCGACGACTGCATGCATCACCTCTTCGCGGGTGTTCATCACGAACGGGCCCATCCAGGCGACCGGCTCCCGGATCGGGCGCCCGCCGAGGACGATCACGTCGAGGCTGGGGCTCCGCGCATCCTGGACGGACGAGGCGTCGACTGTGATGGCGTTGCCCTCGCCGAGGACGGCCAGCTGACCGGTCCCGAGCGGCCTGCTCTCGGCGCCGACGGTCCCCTCCCCCGCCAGGACGTAGACGAGGGCGTTGTAGTCGGGCCTCCACGGCAGCGACATCCGAGCACCCGGGCTGAGCGTGGCATGGATCATCGTCATCGGCGAATGGGTCGAGCCCGGTCCGACGTGACCGGCGACGTCGCCGGCGATGACGCGGATGAGCGCGCCGCCATCCGGCGACGAGACGAGGGCGACCTCGCTTGCCCGCAGGTCCTGGTATCGCGGGGCGGTCAGCTTCTGGTCGGCCGGGAGGTTGACCCACAGCTGGAGGCCATGGAACAGGCCGCCGCTGACAACGAGCCATTCCGGCGGCTTCTCGATATGCAGGATGCCCGCTCCCGCGGTCATCCACTGCGTGTCACCGTTGGTGATCACCCCGCCGCCGCCGTTGGAGTCGGCGTGCTCGAAGACGCCGTCGATCATGTAGGTGACGGTCTCGAAGCCGCGGTGCGGATGCCACGGCGTGCCCTTGGGCTCGCCCGGGGCGTATTCGACCTCGCCCATCTGGTCGAGGTGGATGAATGGGTCGAGATCGGCGAGGTCGACGCCGGCGAACGCACGCCTGACCGGGAACCCCTCCCCTTCGAACCCGCGCGGGGCATTCGTAACGCTCCGAACCGGACGCTGCCTCGCGATGGCGGGATCAGGCTCCGGGACCCGCGGCAGGATGGTGATGTCTTCGACGACGACGGCTGGCATGTGCTTCTCGACTCCTTGTGTCTTCAACCATCATAGCAGAACGATAGTTGACGACGCAACGGTATGCTGGTAGGCTCCGGCCGATCCACAGCGACCAAGGAGCGCCCCATGTCCGACTTCAACAGCAACCTCATCGCCCAGATCCGGGCGACCAAGGGCCAGCTCCCAGACGGCCCGTTCGCCGGTCGACAGGTCCTCGTCCTGACCACGACCGGGGCGAAGTCCGGTGAGAAGCGCGAGACCCCGCTCGTCTTCACCCGCGACGGCGACGACATCGTGATCGTCGCGTCGATGGGAGGCGCACCCAGCCATCCGGCCTGGTTCCACAACATCGTCGCGAACCCGCGGGTCACCATCGAAGTGGACGGCGACAGGATCGTGGCCGATGCCCGCATCGCCGAGGGCGATGAACGCCGCCGACTGTACGACCAGCACGCCGCGACCCACGACAGCTTCACCGAGTACGAAGCCAAGACCGGGGGCCGGGTGATCCCGGTCGTCGTGTTGCGGCGCGTGGCGGCATCAGCCGCGGCCTGACGCTACGCTCCGCGGATGGCAGAGGACGCGGAGTTGATCCGGCAACCGACCTCGACCGAGACGGCCGACGTCCCGACGATGCACGCCGCCAACCGCGCGGCCTGGGACGAGGCCGCCGAGCGGTATGAGGGCTGGTTCGACGAGGCGGCCGCGCTGATCCGCTCCGGCGGCACGAACCTGTTCGGGGTCGAGGCCCAGCTGATCGGTGACCTCCACGGCCGGTGCCGGCGAGCCATCCACCTCCAGTGCGCAGGCGGCCGCGACACGCTCTCGCTCTGGAACCAGGGTGCCGACGAGGTGGTCGGTGTCGATTTCAGCCCGCGGATGCTGGAGCTCGCCCGACGCCTGAGCGAGGCGACCGGCGCGCCCGCCCGCTGGATCCTGGCCGACGTCCTCGAGACGCCTGCCGAGCTCAACGGGACGGCCGACCTCGTGTACACGGGCCGCGGCTCCATCATCTGGGTCCAGGATCTCGACGCCTGGGCTACGGTCATCGCTCGTCTCCTCTCCCCGACCGGCAGGTTCGTTCTGTTCGAAGGACATCCCGCCGAGTGGCTGTTCGACGTCGACGACAACGGCCGCTGGATCGCGACCGACTACGACTACTTCGGTGGCGCCGAGGCCTCGAAGGGCTGGGCGCCCGAGTACATCGACCGTTTGTCGATCCCAGAGGCCGACCAGAGCTGGAAGTTCGCACGGGCGTGGACGCTCGGTGAGGTCATCACGGCCCTGCTGGGAGCCGACCTGCGCCTCGACGCAGTCGCCGAGCATCCGATCGACTGGTGGGGCGGCCACGGCGACCTCCGCGAGGATGAGCGCGGCCGGATCCCGCTGTCGTTCTCGGTCGTGGGGCGCAAGGGTCGGTCCGGGCCAGCCGGGCCTACGCCGCCGACAGCGCGCTGAACCGGCCGTCCGGCTCGCGGTCGACCTGGCTGACCATCAGGATCGCCGAGCGCTCGATCGGGCCGTAAATATGGGGGTACGGTGAACCCGGGACGTC
>JANMBS010000134.1:0-5529 GCA_031360525.1 Thermomicrobiales bacterium | reverse complement strand
GCCGGCCGCCCCGCGGTCGTCGCCGCGCAGGCCGATCTCGCTCGGTTCGGCCGGCCGCTGGCTGGCGCCTGTGCTGTCGATCGTGGGCCTGCTGGTCGTGGCCCTGATCACGCTCAACCTGCTCCAGGGCGGAGTGCCATTCAGCGCTTCGAGCGGCCGCGGCAACGGCAACGGTGCGCCCGACCAGACGCCGGCACCTTCGAACGTGGTCATCGTCCCGCCCGAGGTCGTGACCCTGAAGGGCTCGATCGTCTACGCCAAGGCGGGCAACATCTGGGTCCAGACGGGCAAGGACGCCAAGCAGCTGACGAAGGGCGGCGACGACTCGATGCCTTCGTGGTCGCCCGACGGCACGACGATCTATTTCGTCCGCACGGCAAGCGGGAACGGTCGCTGGCTTGCGGGTGGCATCCTCCGTGACTACGCGCTGACGACGCCGAGCGTGTTGCAGGTCAACGCCGACGGCAGCGGTGAACCGGTTCGCGTGCTGAGCGGGCGGGTCAACGTCAACGGCCGGACATGGCACGCCTGGATCCGGGAGCCCGTCGTGTCGCCGGACGGAACGACCCTGGCCGTCGTCTCGGATCGCCCCGACCCATCCCAGAGCGACGTCGTCCTCCAGCTGTACGACCTCACCACCAAGAAGTCGACGGTGCCCAAGGTCGCCGAGACGTCGCCGCTGGGCCACCAGGACCCGACCTGGCGACCGGACGGCAAGGTTCTGCTCTACGTCCGAAACGCCCGCGACGGTGCCCGCGGGGCGCCGGCCATCTACCGCCTCGACGTCGCCAAGGGGAAGGCCAGCCCGCTGACCGGCCCGGGGTACCTCGAGCCGGCGTTCTCGCCCGATGGTCGCTACGTCGCCGCGACGAAGACCAGCAGCTTCGGCGACGACCTCGTGATCCTCGATGCGGCGAACGGCCGCGAACTCCTTCGCCTGACCAACGACGGGGCGTCGTGGGCGCCGGTCTGGTCGCCCATCGGTGACTCGATCGCGTTCCTCCATATCCAGGGCCAGATCGTCGACCTCAAGCTGATCCGCCTGGTCGGCGCCGCCCCGGAATGGACGGTCAAGGACATCACCGACCTGACCGAGGTCTCGGGGCTCGACGGTTCGTCGCGACCAGGCTGGTTCGTCCCGCCCGACCAGCTCCCGGCTCCGACCCCGACGCCCGTGCAGACGGTGGTTCCGAGCCAGTCCGCCGGCAGCGCCTCGTCGGCGCCGCAGTGACCGCAACCTATCTCGACCGGCTGGCCGCCCGCACGGCGTCGGTCGGCAGCGTCCTGTGCCTCGGGCTCGATCCGGATCCGTCCAGGCTGCCGGCCGGCTTCTTGCCGGATGTCGCGGGCGTCGAGCGGTTCGTCATGCTGATCATCGAGGCGGGCGCCTCGTGGGCCGCGGCGATCAAGCCGAACCTCGCCTTCTACGAGGCGCTCGGTGCGGACGGGATGGCGGCGCTCGAGCGGATCCGGGCACGCATCCCGGTGGAGATCCCGGTCGTGATCGATGCCAAGCGCGCCGACATCGGCTCGACGGCGGCGCGCCACGCGGTCGCCCTGTTCGACCGGCTCGGCGCCGATGCCGTGACCGTGAACCCCTATCCGGGCGGCCAGGCGATCGCCCCGATGCTCGAGCGTGCCGACCGCTACGCCTACGTGCTGTGCCGCACCTCGAACCCCGAGGCGGCCGAATTCCAGAACCTGATCGTGGCCGCGGACCCGTCGATCGACGCGCCCGCCGAGGCGCTCCACCTGCGGGTCGCCCGGCGCGCGGCGACGTGGGGCCCCGGCGGGACCGTCGGCCTCGTGGTCGGCGCGACGGCGCCTGCTGAGCTCCACGAGATCAGGGCGGTGGCACCCGGTCTTGGGTTCCTGGTGCCGGGCATCGGCACCCAGGGCGGGGAGATCGAGCCGGTCTTGCGCGACGGACCGGCGACCGCGCCGCCGGCCGGCAGGGGCACGGGCCGCGGCCTGCTGGTCAACGTCTCGCGCGCCATCAGCGACCCCGCCATCGGCGAGCCCGCGCCTGGCCAGCCACGTGACCCCGGAGAGCGTCTGGCGGCGGCCGCCCGCGACTGGGCCTCACGCCTCCCTGTGCTACCCTAGCCCGCGCATCCCGCCCGTCTCAGACCGGGCGCCAGATCGGATCCCCTGACCGCAGGAGCAACGACGATCATGCCTACTCCCGGACCTCTCGAGCTGGTCATCATCCTGGTGATCGCGCTCCTCATCCTCGGCCCCGGCAAGCTTCCCGAAGTCGGCGCCTCGCTCGGCAAGAGCATCAGGGAATTCCGCAAGGCGTCGTCGGACGTCCAGGAGTCGGTCAAGCTCGACACCGACACGTCGCCGCTCCCGGCTACGCCTCCGTCGCCGGTGAACTCGCCAGGTGCGGCGGCGCCCGTGCCGGATGCCGTCGCCCAGGCGCCCGCGGCCGGGCAGGCACCGACCGACCCGTCGGATCCGACCCAGACAGCTACCGCTCGCTCGACGAACGCCGCCGATTCGCCGATCTCCGCCGGCTAGCTGGGCGCCCTCGACCCGACCATGGCCGACGCTGACGCCCTGCGCGAGCCGGGTGTCGGCGGGCGTCCCGTGACGCCCGACCCGGACCCGCTCCCCCCGCCGGTCGCCGCGCCCGGCGACGAGTCGGTGATGTCCCTGATCGACCACCTTGGGGAGTTGCGCGGCCGATTGTTCCGGGCGATCCTCGCGGTCGCCGTGTTCTCGCTGATCGGGTTCTGGGCGTCGGACATCATCGTCAAGCTACTGGCGGACGCCATCCCCGGCGATAGCCCCCTGTACTTCACCGGCCTGGGTGACGCGTTCGTGATCAAGATCAAGATCTCGATCGTGGTCGGGATCATCCTGGCGATGCCGGTCCTCCTCTACCAGGGCTGGGCGTTCATCTCGCCCGGCCTGACTCCATCCGAGAGGCGCACGGCCCGCCCATGGATCCCGGTCGCGCTGTTCTTTTTCGCCCTTGGCACGCTCATCGCGTGGATCGTCCTGCCGTTCGCAGCCCAGTTCCTCGTGAGTTTCTCCACGACCGACCTGCAGCCACTGATCACCGCGGGGTCGTACTTCGACTTCGTCACGACTCTATTCCTCGTCTTCGGGCTGGTGATGGAGTTCCCGATCCTCCTGGTCGGCCTGTCACGCGTCGGGATCGTGACCTCGCAGCGGCTGACCTCGTCGCGCCGGATGGTGATCCTCGGCATCGCGATCTTCGCGGCCGTCGCGACGCCCGGCGGCGACCTCGTGAGCCCGTTCGTCCTCGGTGGCACGATGTACGTCCTCTACGAGCTGACGATCCTGTTCATCAAGCGCAGCGGACGGTGAGCCTCGAAGACGACGCGCGGGCAACAGCCGACGCCGTGACCGAGCCTGCCGTGGTCATCGTCAGCGGGCTGTCGGGTGGCGGCAAGACCGCGGCGGCCAAGCTGTTCGAGGACCTCGGCTACACGGTCGTCGACAACCTGCCCGGGGAGCTCCTGCCCGACCTGGCCGAGCTGGTCTCGGCCGACCGGACCCGTTTCGCCCGGGTGGCCATCGTGCTCGACGTCCGATCCGGTGACGCGACCCTGGCCCTGGCGGCGATGCGCGGCGCCCTCGAGGGCCGTGGCATCCGGCCGCGTGTCGTCTTCCTCGAGGCGAGGGACGAAGTCCTCATCCGGCGCTTCAGTGAGACCCGCCACCGGCACCCGCTCGGCGACGAACGCGGCATCGCCAACTCGATCGCCGAAGAACGACGCCGGCTCGACGCCGTCCGGTCCGATTCGGACGTCGTCCTCGACACCTCCGACCTGTCGCTGCGCCAGCTGCGCGAGCGGCTCTTCGCGGCGCTGGCCACCGACGTCCGCCCCGACCAGCTCGCCTTCCAGCTCATCAGCTTCGGCTTCAAGCACGGCGTGCCACTCGAGGCCGACCTCGTCTTCGACGTCCGCTTCATGCAGAACCCCTACTACGTGGCGGAGCTCCGTCCACTGTCCGGGCTGACCGAAGAGGTCCGGGCGTTCGTGCTCGACCAGCCGGTCGCCGCCCGTTTCCTCGACTTCCTCGTGGAATTCCTCGATTTCGCGATCCCGGCCTACATCGCCGAGGGCAAGACGCGGCTGACGATCGGCATCGGCTGCACCGGCGGCTACCACCGCTCGATCGTCGTCGCCGAGGAGCTCGCGACCTGGTTGCGCAACCAGGACTTCGGCCCGGTCGCGGTCTTCCACAGGGAGCTCGACCGGGCATGAACGTCCGGCGCTGGCTGACCCCCGGCATCGGGATCAAGCGCTGGCTCGTCGTGGTCTTCGGGGGCCTCCTGCTGCTGGCCATCGCCTTCGCCCATTTCCTGCGCCAGGTCACCCGCGACTTCGCCCCGACCGGACTCGTCGGCGGGCTGATCGACCTGCTGACCCTCCAGTTCCTGCCGTTCGGGCTGCGCGGACTCATCGCGGCCTCGGTCGGGGTCGCACTCGTGGCGCTCGGCTCGTACAAGACCGTGCGGGTCCTGACCGACCCTCTCCGGGCGCCGGATCCGGACCAGCCGCTGGTCGAGCTCATCTACCAGAAGCGCTTCCTCGCCCGTGGCCCTCGGATCGTGGCGATCGGTGGCGGGACGGGCCTCTCGGTCCTGCTGCGCGGGCTCAAGGAGCACACCAGCAACCTGACCGCGATCGTGACCGTCGCGGACGACGGTGGCTCGTCGGGCGTGCTCCGGACCGAGCTCGGGATCCCGCCGGTCGGCGACATCCGGAACTGCATCGTCGCCCTGGCCGACGCCGAGCCGCTGATGAGCGAGGTCCTCCAGTACCGCTTCCCGGAGGCGAACGATGGCGAGACCGGCGGGCTTGCCGGCCATGCCCTGGGGAACCTGCTGATCGCGGCGATGACCGCTGTCGAGGGAGGCGACTTCGAGGATGGGATCCGCCTCATGAACCGGATCCTGGCCGTCCGTGGGCAGGTGGTCCCGGTCTCGCCGACGCCGCTGACGCTGCATGCCCGTCTCAGGGACGGTTCGGTCGTCCACGGTCAATCACAGGTCATGCGGACGTCCGGGATCGAGCGGGTGTGGCTCACCCCCGAGGACGTCCGGGCATCCGAGGACGCCCTGACCGCGATCGCCGAAGCCGACCTCATCGTCCTCGGACCGGGCAGTCTCTACACGAGCCTGCTGCCCTCTCTGCTGATCCCGGCCATCCGCGACGCGGTGGCGCGCGCAACCGCCCCGCGCATCTTCGTGTGCAACGTCGCCACCCAGGAGGGCGAGACGACCGGTTTCGATCTGGCCGACCACGTCGAGGCGCTGCTGGGCCATACGACGCCGTCCCTGGTCGACATCGTCCTGGCCAACAATCAGGCGGCCCGGCGCCCTGGCGTGCCGCCCGGCGCCGTCGCGGCGCACGCGGTCACCTTGCGCTGGCCACCGTCGTCCACGCCCGTCCCGCGGCTCATCCTCGATGACGTCGTGGACCCCGACCAGGGCCATCATCACGAGCCGGCCCGGCTGGCCGCGGCGATCATCCGCGCCTTCGAGGG
>JANMBS010000124.1:0-11367 GCA_031360525.1 Thermomicrobiales bacterium | reverse complement strand
CCTCGATGCCGGCGAGATCCACGCACTTGCCGGTGGCAACGGTGCCGGCAAGTCGACGCTCATGAAGATCCTCGTCGGTGCCTATACGCGCGATGGCGGGACCTATTAGGTCGAGGGACGACCGGTCGACTTCAAGACTGTCCACGATGCCCAGGCAGCCGGTGTGGGGATGGTCTTCCAGGAGTTCAGCCTGGTTCCGACGCTGACCGTCGCCCAGAACGTCTTCCTGACCCGTGAGCTGCGCAGCCGAGGCGGGTTCATCGACGACCGCCAGATGGAGCGACGGACCCGCGAGCTGTTCGCCACGATGAGCGTCGAGGTCGACCCGCGCCGGTCCCTCGACGAGCTGCCCACCGCTTTCTGGCAGCTGACGGAGATCGCCAAGGCCCTCTCGCAGAACGCGCGCGTGGTGATCATGGACGAGCCAACCGCAGCCCTTGCCAAGGCCGAGACGGTCGAGCTCTTCGCCCTCATGCGACGGCTCAAGGAGCGGGGCATTTCGATCGTCTACATCTCGCATCGCATGGAAGAGATCTTCGAGGTATGCGACCGGATCACGGTCTTGCGTGATGGTCGCGAGGTTATGACCGAGGAACTCGGGAACGTTACGCCGCGGGTCGTCATCGATGAGATCGTCGGACGCAAGCTCGAGCACACGCTCGAATACCAGGAGCGGCAGGTCGGCCACGAAGTCCTTCTCGAGGCGCGTGGGCTGACCACCGCGACCAAGCTCCGCGGCGTTGACTTCGATCTCCGCCGCGGAGAGATCCTGGGGCTCGCCGGCCTGATGGGCAGCGGGCGCACTGAGCTCGCTCGCGCCCTATTTGGGATCGACCATCTCGACGCGGGCGAGCTGTTGTTACGCGGCGAACCGATCACGATCGCCAATCCGCGCGCCGCGATCGCCCACGGGGTGGCGCTCATCCCCGAGGACCGGCGCGTCCAGGGTCTCATCCTCGAACACGCGGTCCGGGAGAACTTCCTCTTGCCACTTCTTGACCGGCTCAGCCGGGCCGGATTCGTGGATGACGCGGAAGGCGACAGACGAACCGATTCGTTCGTGACGCGGCTGTCCATCAAGACCCGCTCGACCAAGCAGCCGATCGGCACGTTGTCGGGCGGCAATCAGCAGAAGGTCGACATCGCGAAATGGCTCGGTACCGAGCCGCGGATCCTCATCATGGACGAACCGACGGCCGGGGTCGACATCGGGACCAAGGGCGAGATCGTCGCCATGATCCGAGCCTTCGCGGACCAGGGCAACAGCGTGATCATCATCTCGTCCGAGCTACCCGAGCTGCTCGCCGTCAGCGATCGCATCCTGGTCCTCCGGGATGGGAAGGTCGAGCGCGCACTGGACCGAAGCGAGATCCAGCAGGAGGAGGACCTCCACCATGCCATCCAGGGCGTAGAGGTGCACTGATGAGCGAGCCTGCGGTGTCCGGTCGCCCGAGCCTTGATGCGCTCAGGGCGTTCGACTGGCGCCAGTACATCATCTACATCGGCTTCCTCATCGTCTTCGTGATCTTCGCGATCACGCTCGGCGACAAGGGATTCCTGACCCCAACGAACCTGCTCAACGTCTTCCGTCAGACGGCGATCATCTCGATCATGGCAATCGCGATGACGTTCGTCATCGGGGCGGGCAACATCGATCTCTCGGTGGGTGCGACTGCTGGACTGTCGTCGGTCACAACGGCGCTTGCGCTCGGTTCCTGGGGCCTGCCCCTGCCGGCTGCCGTCGTCGTCGGCCTGCTGACCGGACTCGTCGTCGGGATCGCGAACGGGTTCCTCGTCGCCTTCATCGCCATCCCGTCGTTCCTCGTCACCCTTGGCATGCTCGGGATCGTCAACGGGTCGGCACAATGGCTGAGCGACACGGCGCCGATCCCGATCCAGAACGACACGTTCACCTTCATCTTCGGCTCTGGCGACATCGGGCCGGTCCCATCACTACTCATCTGGACCGCGGTCCTCTTCGTGATCGGCCACATCGTCCTGCGCAAGACGACCTATGGCCGGCGCGTCCTCGCCACCGGCGGGAACGCCGTTGCTGCCCGCTTCTCGGGCGTCGACACGCGGCTGATCACGTTCCTCGTGATGGCCGTCATGGGAGTCGCGGCCGGACTGGCTGGGCTGCTCTTCGCTGGTCGGCTCCACTCCGGACGGTTCGAGTTCGGCGCCGGGGCCGAGCTGTCGGTCATCGCCGCCGTGATCCTCGGCGGCACGAGCCTGTTCGGCGGTCGGGCGACCGTCATCGGCACGCTGCTCGGGTCGCTGATGATCGGCCTGATCAATAACGGTTTGACCCTGGCGAGTCTGGCTACGAGCCAGCAGTTCATCGTCCGTGGCTTGATCATCATCCTCGCTGTCGCGCTCGCCAAGAAGAGGTAGGCGCGATGCGGCTCAGCTATCAGACCATCACCTGGGGCGGTGTCTTCGGACATCCGGTCGGCGTCACCAGCATCAAAGACCTGTTCTACCTCGCCAACGGCTCGACCGAGACCGCGGTCCGCGAGATCGCCGCCGCCGGATACGCCGGGGTCGAGATGTTCGATGGCAACCTGCGCCAGTACTCGGACCGCCCGGACGACCTCCGTCGCCTCCTCGACGGTGCGGGCGTTTCTCTCGTCGCGGTGTACACAGGCGCCAATTTCGTCTTTCGCGACATCCTTGAGGACGAGTTCTGGCGCATCGAGAAGGCGGCCAGCCTGGCGGCGACCTTCGGAGCATCGAATCTGGTCGTCGGCGGCGGCGCAAAGCGTGCCGCGGGCACCACCGACGAGGACTACGAGCGCCTCGCCGAAGGCCTCGACCGGGTGGCTGACCTCGCGGAGCGCCACGGCCTCGTGGCGAGCTATCACCCACATCTCACGACGATCGTCGAAGGACCTGACCAAGTCGACCGGATCCTGTCGCTCTCTCGGATCGGTTTCTGTCCTGACACCGGACATCTCGCGGCCGGCGGGGGCGATCCGGTCGACCTCATCGCTCGGCATGCGGATCGGGTGACCCATGTCCATCTCAAGGACTTCACCGCGGACCCATTCGGGTTCCATCCGCTCGGCCGAGGGAGCGTCGACTTCCCGGGTGTCCTGCAGGTGCTGCTTGCAGCTGGCTACGACGGCTGGGCAACGATCGAGCTCGACGAGTACGACGGCGACCCCGCGGACGCCGCCGCTGAGAGCTTCGGCTACCTCCAGTCGCTGATTACCGAAGAGGCGGCTCGGTGAAGCTCGGCGTCTTCACCGTCCTGTTCGCGAGCGAGCCGCTCGAGGCCGCTCTCGATCGGGCCGTCGAGGCCGGACTGGACTGCGTCGAGATCGGAACGGGCAACTATCCGGGCGATGCCCATTGCCGTCCGGCCGAGCTGCTCGCTGACGACGCCGCTCTCGAGCGGTTCCGTGGTGCCGTCGAGTCACGTGGCCTCGAGATCAGCGCACTGTCGTGTCACGGCAACCCGCTCCATCCGCAGACCGCGGTCGCCAGGGCAAGCCACGAGACGTTCGTCCGGACCGTTGAGCTCGCCGGCAGGCTGGGAGTCGACCGGATCAACCTGTTCTCGGGCTGCCCGGGTGACAGCGACGGTGCGACCTATCCGAACTGGGTGACCTGTGCCTGGCCGAACGAGTACGGCGAGCTGCTGGAATGGCAGTGGCGCGAGAAGGTCATCCCGTACTGGCGCGAGCAGTCCTCGCTGGCGGCGGCCAACCACATTCGGCTCGGGTTCGAGATGCATCCGGGCTTCGTCGTCTACAACCCGAGGACCCTCCTCCTCCTCCGGGCTGCCTGCGGCGACGCCATCGGGGCCAATCTCGACCCGAGCCACCTCTTCTGGCAAGGGATCGACATCGAGGCGGCGATCGCCGAGCTCGGCCGGGAGGGGGCGATCTTCCATACCCACGCCAAGGACACCGCGATCCAGCCCCGGAACGCAGCCGTCAACGGCGTGCTCGACACCGTCCCGCTTCGGGAGATCGGCAAGCGCAGCTGGATCTTCCGGACGGTCGGCTACGGGCACGGGGAGCTCGATTGGCGGCGGATCCTCATGGCGCTGCGCCTGGCCGGCTACGACGACGTTCTGTCGATCGAGCACGAAGACGCACTCTTATCGATCGACGAAGGGTTCCGCAAGGGCGTCGCGTTCCTCCGCGGGGTGATGCCGAGCGAGCCGGCGATGGCGGACGCGTGGTGGACATGAGCGAAATCGGGCGCCTCCGGACCGCGATCATCGGGGCGGGGTTCATCGGTCCCCACCATGTCGATGCCGTCCAGCGTGGAGGGTTCGGAGAGGTCGTGGTCCTCGTCGATCGTGACCCGGATCGGGGGCCGGCGACTGCGCGAGCCCTCGGCGTCGCGCGTGCCGTCACCGATGTCGAGGCCGTGTATGGCGACCCATCGATCGACGTGGTTCACATCTGCACGCCGAACCACACCCACGTCGAGATGGCCACGGCTGCGATGGAGGCCGGCAAGCACGTCGTCATCGAGAAGCCGGTCGCGATCGACCGCGCCGGCGCCGTGGCGCTCCTCGAGGTCGCCCGTCGGACGGGCCGCCATGCCGCGGTTGCGTTGACGTATCGCGGCTACCCGATGGTCCGTCGGGCTCGCGATCTGGTCCGTGACGGACGCCTCGGCCGGCTGCGCCTGCTGCATGGCGGGTATCTACAGGACTGGCTCGCGGACGCGAACGACTACAACTGGCGGCTGGATCCGGCCGCCGGTGGAGCCTCTCGGGCCTTCGCGGACATCGGGACCCATTGGTTCGACACCGTCGAGTTCATCGCGGGCGCACGCGCTACCGCAGTGATGGCGGATCTGGCGACGCTCGTCCCGGTCCGCCATCGACCACCTCGATCGGTTTCGGCCTTCGGCGCTGGCTCTGGCGGCGCCACGGAGCCGGTCGAGATCGACACTGAGGACGCAGCGACAATCCTGATCCGCTTCGAGGGCGGTGCCCGCGGTGCGCTCGTCGTCAGCCAGGTCAGCCCCGGCCACAAGAACGATCTGACGGTCCACATCTCGGGTGCGGATCGGTCGCTTGGCTGGGCCCAGGAGTCGCCCGAGCAGCTCTGGTTGGGGGCCCGCGACGAGGCGTCACTTACGACCCGTGGGCCTTCGCCCAAAGGCTGGCCGGTGGGGGTCCCGTCTCTACCCGCCGGGCACCCAGAGGGCTGGAGCGAGGCCCTCCGCGACGTCCTCCGCCCGTTCTACGCCGCGATCCTCGCCAAGGTCCCGGCGCCAGCTGATGACGATGCTCCCTATCCGACCCTCGCCGACGGCGCTCGCGGCGTCGCCCTGATCGAGGCCGTGGTGGAGAGTTCACGCGACCGCCAATGGGTGGAGATCCAGCCGATCGAAGGCACCCGGGCGGGCGCCCACGCGGAACAGCGAGGTTCACATCGATGACCGAGGCACGCGTTCGTCCCGATCTGGCTCTCATCCTGCTGGCTCTGTCGGAGAATTCGATCCAGAGTACGGGTCCGCACGGCGAGGCGCCCACTCCGGCAGCTGAGGTTGAGCTGACCTACGCCGAGCGAAAGCGTCTGAAAGCCCTCCGCGGAACCGCGGCGATCGTCATGCATTACCAAAGCGACTGGTCGCAGGCTCAGGTCGAGGGGATGCGGGCCGAGTTCATCAGGCTCGGCATCGAGGTCGTGGCCGAGACCGATGCCGGCTTCCGGCCGGATCGCCAGGTTGCCGATCTCGCGGCCGCCCTCGACAAACGGCCTGGTGTCATCGTTTCGATCCCGACCGACCCCGTGGCGACGGCGGACGCCTACAGAGCGGCGGCGGGCCAGGGATGCAAACTCGTGTTCATCGACAACATTCCCGACGGGTTCGCCGCCGGGCGTGACTACGTAAGCGTCGTCGCCGCGGACAACTCCGGCAACGGCGTCGCGTCGGCTCACCTCATGGCCCAGGCCCTCGACGGACAAGGGAGCGTCGGGATCGTCCACCACGACGCGGAGTTCTTCGTGACTCGCCAGCGCCTCGACGCTTTCGTTGCGACCATCGAGGCGGACTATCCCGGGATGCGGATCGTGGCGCGCCACGGAGTCAGTGGCCCGGATTTTGGCGCCGATGGGCAAGCCGCCGCCGCGTGGCTTCTCAAGGAGCACCCGGATCTCCATGCAATCTGGGCGGTTTGGGACGTGCCGGCCGGGGGGGTCCTGGCCGCCGCCCGCGCTGCCGGGCGAAACGATCTTGTGGTGACGACGATTGACCTGGGCCTCGAGGTCGCCATCGAGCTCGCCAGGGGTGGTCTGGTGAAGGGCGTGGCCGCGCAACGACCCTATGACGCCGGGGTGACCGAGGCGATCCTGGCCGGGTATGCGCTCCTCGGGAAGCCCGCTCCCGCGTTCGTCGCCCTCCCGGCGCTGCCCGTGACCCGGGGCAACGTGGTGAGTGCCTGGGACGAGGTCTATCGGCGCCCGGCTCCGGAGGCGCTTGCCGCCGCCGTCCCGCGAGCGGGCCTCGCTCCCCGTCCATGAAGGCGGTCATGCTGCCCGGGCATACCGAGGTCCTCGTCGCCGAGCGACCGATCCCCAGCCCGGGCTCGAATGAGGTCCTCGTCCGCGTAGGGGCATCCGCCCTGTGCCGGAGCGACATGTCGCTCTACGACGGGGTCCCGGTCGTTGGAGGCGGCGCAAAGCCCGGAACCGTCGTGCCGGGTCACGAGGCCGCCGGCGAGAGGGTTGCGCTCGGCTCAGGTGTCGTCGATGTCGCGGTCGGCGACCGCGTCGCAATCTACCTTGCGCTGGGATGCGGTCGCTGCCCCGCCTGCCGGCGCGGCTACCTGATGCTCTGCCCGACGTGGCGCTGCCTCGGCTTTGACGTGGACGGCGGCGACGCCGAGTACGTCGTCGTCCCGGCAACCAACTGCCTGCCGATCCCGGACGCGATGTCGTTCGAAGTGGCGACCGTCGCGACCGACATGATCGGCACCCAGTACAGCACCCAGAAGCGGCTCGGTGTGTCGGGCGCCGACACCGTCGCGATCTTCGGCCTCGGGCCGATGGGCGTCGCCGGCGTGCTCGTGGCCAAGGCCCGCGGGGCGCGAGTGATCGCCGTGGGGCGGGCCGGTGGGCGGCGGGCCCTGGCCGAGTCGCTCGGCGCCGACGTCGTCCTCGACGCGGAGTCCTCCGATCTCGTCGGTCAGCTTCGGGCGGCCACCCGCGGAGCCGGCGTGGACGTCGCCGTCGAGTGCTCGGGCAATCCCGTCGCCCAGAACGCCTCCCTCGACGCGACGCGGGCCCTGGGCTCCGTCGCCTTCGTCGGCGAGTCCCGCTCGACCACCATCAACCCGAGCGACCAGTTCCTGCGAAAGATGCTGACTGTCATCGGCGGCTGGTATTTCGCCACCTGGGAGTTTGCCGAGATCGTTTGTTTCATCGAGGACCACGACCTGCCGATCGAGCGGATGATCTCCCACCGATTCGCTCTGGAAGACGCAGCGGAGGCCTTCGCCCTGTTCGAGGCTCGCCGGACCGACAAAGTCGTATTCGTGCCCTCCAACGCCAGCTGACAGGAGAGGACATTGGTGACCGCGGACCGCTTCTTCGACGACCACCAACGGACGACGGTCGAGGCCGCCATGGCCAGAATCATTCCGACCGACGACACGCCCGGCGCCCGCGAGGCCGACACGATCACGTTCCTGGACGCCTACCTGGCCGGGCTCGGGCGGATCTACGCCAAGCCCGACGGGAGCGGCTTCGAGGAGCTGACCGGGCGGCGCGCCGAGGCCTGGCAGCGCCGGCTTGAGCGCATCCGGGCGGTTTATGTGGCCGGAATCGCCGACCTCGACGCACGCAGCCGGGCTGCAGGCGGGACAGACTTCGCGAGGCTCGATCCGGACCGCCAGGACGCGATTCTCCGACAGGTCGAGCCGGATCTCCCGGCCGCGGGCGACGCGACCGGCGAGGCCCCGTCGCTCCAGCAGACGCAGGCAGAGTTCGACCTCGACTTCTTCCCGCTCCTTTGCCTCCACACTCGACAGGGCTACTACTCGGACCCGATCTACGGCGGCAATCGTGCGCGCGTCGGCTGGGACACGATCGGTTTCCCGGGACCCGAGTCCCTCGCCGAGGTCCACAGCGGCCGCTTCAGCACGCTGGCGTGGTTCGCGGAGCACCAGCCTGAGGATGGGGAGGCCGACGATGGCGCGTAAGCCCAAACCGCCCAGAACGGACGTCGTTATCATCGGCGCGGGCGCATCCGGCGCGGCTGCCGCCAAGGTCCTCACCGAACGCGGGATCCACGTCGTCGCACTGGAAAAGGGGCCGTGGCGGACCCGCGAGACCTTCGGCGGCGACGAGCTGGCGAACATCAACCGATACAACCTCTGGCCGGACCCGCTGCTGAACCCGCGAACCGTCCGAACAAGACCGGACGAGGAACCTGTCGTGGACTTGTTCTGCCCGGTGCCGCAGATGGTCGGCGGCGGAACCGTCCACTGGCAGGGCTGGCTGCCCCGCTTCACGGAGGATGACTTCCGGCTACGGACCGTTGTCGGCGACGTTCCCGGCGCCACCCTCGCCGACTGGCCCATCTCCTACGCGGATCTGGAGCCTTTCTATGACAAGGTCGAGTGGGCGTTCGGTGTGTCCGGTCGGGCCGGCGCGAACCTCTTCGAGGGTCCGCGCAGTCGGGGGTATCCGTGCCCGCCGCTGCCGGTCTCGCGCTACGCGGAGAAGTTCCAACTCGGCTGCGATCGGCTCGGATGGAACCATTTCCCGACGCCCCAGGCCGCCCTGTCCAGGCCGTTCAACGGCCGCCCGGCAACCGTCATCAGCGCCTTTGCCCAGCAGCACGGCGATCCGACCGGGACCCGCTCCAGCGCCCTCAACGTCTTCGTCCCGGACGCGCTGAATACCGGCCGGTACGACCTCCGTCCGGACAGCTACGTCCGCGAGATCGCGGTGGACGAGCGTGGTCGGGCCGGCGGTGCCGTCTATGAAGACGCCGACGGGGACATCGTCGAGCAGGAAGCCGACGCGGTGATCCTGGCCTGTGGCGCAGTCGAGAGCGCCCGACTGCTCCTCCTGTCGCGCTCCGGTCGGTTCCCCAACGGCCTGGCGAACGGGAGCGGCCTCGTCGGTCGAAATGTCACATTTCACGAGTACAGCGCCTCGGTCGGGACATTCGAGGATCCCATCTATGCCTGGGCCGGCGGCGGGTATGTCAGCTCCAGTTCGTTCCAGTTCTACAACCACGACGGGGCGCGCGGCCATGTCAGCGGCGGCCACATCGCCGCGGCCGGCGTCGGCATCCCCCTCCCGATCAACTGGAGCCTGCCGGGCCGACCGGCTTGGGGCGTCGAGGCCAAGCAGATCGACCGCGACTATTTCAACCACAGCATGGCCGTGGCGATGGTCCTCCACGACATGCCCCAGCACGACAACCGGGTCGAACTCGACGAACGGGTCACCGACGCTTGGGACCTGCCGGTCGCTCGGATCACGTTGATGCCGCACCCGAACGACCTATCCCAGGGCCGGTTCCTGGTCGACCGCACCGCGGACATCCTCGACGCCGCCGGTGCGACGAGGGTCCAGAAGGTCTACGCGGAGAAGGTCACAGGCAACTGCTCCCACCAGCACGGGACGACCCGGATGGGCGACGACCCGGCCTCGTCTGTCCTCGATCGCTGGTGTCGCGCCCACGAGGTCGACAACCTGTACGTCGTCGACGGCGGGCCGTTCCCGACGGCCACCGGGGCCAATCCCACCCTCACGATCATGGCCAACGCCTGGCGGGTGGCCGAGCACATTGCCGACGAGCGCGGCCAGCCAAACGCCTGATGGCCCAGTACGATCTCCCGCTCGCGGAGCTCCGGTCCTACTTACCGGAGCGTCACGAGCCGGACGACTTCGACGCCTTCTGGACGGAGACGATCGCGCAAGCGCGGGCAGCCGGGTTCGCCGCCAGGTTCGATGCGTTCGATGCCGACCTGACAACGGTTGAGGTCGAGGACGTCACCTTCGCCGGCTATGGGGGCGATCCGATCAAGGCGTGGCTGATCCTGCCGGCGACGCGGCCCGGCCGGCTGCCGTGCGTCGTCGAGTATCTCGGCTACGGGCGGGGTCGCGGCCAGCCGGTCGAGTGGCTGACGTGGGCATCGGTCGGCTACGCCCACCTCGTCGTCGACCTGCGTGGCCAGGGCGGTCAGTGGTCGCCCGGCGAGACGCCAGATCCGCATCCTGCTGGCGGCCCCCAGCATCCGGGCTTCCTGACCCGCGGGATCGAGAGCCGCGACGACTACTACTACCGGCGGCTGATCACCGATTCCGTCCGGGCCGTCGACGCGACGATGGAGCATCCGGCGATCGACCCGAGCCGGATCGCGGTCGCCGGCACGAGCCAGGGGGGCGGGCTGGCGCTCGCTGTCGCAGGCCTCTCGCTCGACGTGTCGGTACTGCTCGCCGACGTCCCGTTTCTGTCCGACGTCCGGCGGGCGATCACCATCACCGACGAGGCGCCCTACGCCGAACTGGCCGGCTACCTACGGATACAGCGCCGGGCGGTAGACGCGGCGTTCGCCACGATCGACTATGTCGACGGCCTCAACTTCGCAGTCCGCGCCCGGGCCACTGCCCTCTTCTCGGTAGGCCTGATGGACGTCATCTGCCCGCCGTCGACCGTCTTCGCGGCGTTCAACCACTACGCGGGCTCGAAGGAGATCAGCGTCTGGCCCTACAACGGGCATGAGGGCGGTGGCGTGCAGCACACGCTCGAGCGGATGGATCTGCTGCGGTCGCTCTGGTCGGCCTTCAGGCCCCGGGCGTAGCCCGCGAGCGACTCGGGCGCGAGCGAGCTCTGGAGCTCGAGGAGCCAGGCGCGCAGCTCGGCCGCTGGAATGGCGTCGAGCGGCCGCGCCTCGCCGAACCGGCGGGCTGGATGAGGATCATCTGGTACCACTCGACGGTCCGCGGCGACGCGCCCTCGGCCGCCTTGGCCGCACAGAACAGGTCGGTCGCGGCGCCGAGCCCGATCGGAATCGGGCCCAAGAATCAAGCGAACCGCCGGATGGGCGATACCAGTCGAGCGTCTTGGGCGACAGGCCTCGCGCTCGACCCGAGACGAGGAAGTCGGCCAGGCCATCGTCGAGGGTGAACGTCGAACCTGGCGGCGAGTCAGGTGACCACGAGCCATTAGAATGCCTCCACGCTGGTCGGCGATTCCATGCTCGACCATAGGATCTGGTGGTCTGATCGGACCGTCGCTACCAGATGGTGTGGTGTTGGCTGGCGAGGAAGGATTCGAACCTTCGATCTCCTGATCCAGAGTCTGTTGATCGGAATCAGGCTCGCGAGCCGCCATTTGAGCGTGCGGCTGGCCTCTGTCGGCCGCCGAATCGGGGTG
>JANMBS010000033.1:0-11028 GCA_031360525.1 Thermomicrobiales bacterium | reverse complement strand
AAATCCGAGGGTCGTGACGTAGAACCGCCGCGCCTCATCCTCGGCGCCTGGCGGCATCGACAGCTGGACGTGATCGATGCCGACGATCTCGATCACGGCTTCGACTTCGGGGTCTTCGACCTCGGGGTCGTTCGTTTCGGAGCTTCCGGCTTCCCCGCCTTCGGTTTCGGCGAAGGTCGGCGCGCGCGTGAACCCGCTGTCGCGGCCCTCCAGGCCTCGATGTCCTGGCCGGCCCATGGGTCGAAGTCGGATTCGAGAGGCTCCTGGACAGGCCGAAGGTCCTCCGGCACGTGGATGAGGTTCACCCGGACGCGATACCAGAGTGCGGAGCGCCCGCGCATGCCGTCGACGAGGATGTCGGCCGGCTCCAGGAACTCGACGACCTCGGGATGGCGCGCCTTCCAGCGCTCGAGGCCCTCGAGGGCGCCCTCCTTGAACTCGTGCCGGGCGATCTCCACGACCGGGATCGCGGACTTGCGACGACCGGTCGGGGTCAGCTTGGATCCGACCCACTCGGTCGGCAGGCCCGCGTTAGCGTCCCCGGCGGCCACCGCGGCCGCACGTTCGGCGGCCACGTCGGGCGGCGGCCCGCCGGCTTCGCCGCGACCCGGCTGGTACTCGGATCGCGGGCGGCGTGCCTTGGATGGCTGGACGCGCGGCGGCTCGCCGGCTTGTTTCGCGTAGTTCGGTGGCCAGGGAGCGTCGCCAAGACCCTCGGCCTCGTCGCGGGAACTCAACTCGAGCAGGGCGTCGAGGGAGCCGACCGCGTCGTCGATGCCGGACCCCGGGTCGCCCATCGTCGCGTAGCGGGCAGGGACCGTGTCGATCGTGAACGCCTCGGCCTCGACCGTCGCCACCTCATCCCAGTTCAGAGGCGTGGAGACACGGGCGTCGGGGAGCGGCCGAACGGAATAGGCGCTCGCCACGGTCCTGTCCTTCGCGTTCTGGTTGTAGTCGAGGAAGACGCCGTGACGTTCCTCCTTCCACCATTTCGAGGTGGCGAGATCGGGGGCGCGGCGCTCGACGTCGCGCGCCAGCGCGAGGGCCGCCCGGCGCACCTCCGGGAAGGTCCAGCGCGGCTCGATGCGGACGTTGATGTGGATGCCCCGTGAGCCGGAGGTCTTGGGCCAACCGACGAGCCCGACCGCCTCGAGCGACTCGCGCGCCACGAGTGCGACCTCGCGGATCTGCGACCACGGCACGCCCGGGACCGGGTCGAGGTCGACCCGCAGCTCGTCCGGATGGTCGAGGTCCTCGGCCCGGACCGGGTGCGGGTTGAGGTCGATGCAGCCGAGGTTGTTGACCCAGGCCAGCCCCGCAGCGTCGTCGAGGACGATCTCGTCGGCGGTCCGCCCGGACGGGAAGGTCAGGGTCGCGGTCCGAATGAACTCGGGCACGTTCTCGGGGGCACGCTTCTGGAAGAACGGCTGGCCGGCCGCGCCGTCGACGAATCGCTTGAGCGCCATCGGCCGCCCGCCGGCGCCGCGCAACGCCCCCTCGGCGATCGACTGGTAGTACTTCACCAGGTCGAGCTTGGTGTGGCCGGTCTCCGGGAAATAGACCTTGCGCGGGTTCGAAACGGTCACCTCGCGCCCATTGATCGTGAGGATCTCCTTCTCGGTCGCCATGTCCCAGACTCTACCCCTCGACAGGCGGGCGCGACCGGTCGATGATGCCCGGACTGTCGATTCGGTCCCCGGCCGTTCGTCGTGATGGAAACGGCCGACGACGCCGGCCGACGCGCAAGGAGAGATGCCATGCAGTACGCCCTGTTGATCTACACGCCGGAACCGACCGAAGACGTTCCGCGTGAGCAGATGGCTGCCGAGATGGAGCAGTACAACGCGTTCAGCCAGCACATCCGCGACCGCAACGCGATGCTTGGCGGCGAGGCGCTCGATTCGGTGGCGACGGCGACGACAGTCCGCGTGATCGACGGCAAGACGGTCACGACCGACGGTCCGTTCGCCGAGACGAAGGAGACGCTGGGCGGCTTCTATCTCGTCGAGGCAGCTGATCTCGACGAGGCGATCTCATTCGCCGCGATGATCCCCGGTGCGCGGCATGGCTGCATCGAGGTCCGCCCTGTCTGGGATTACGGCGCCGCCGCGGGAGCCGAGGAGCCGGCCGCGGTCGCGGCCGGGAACTGACGCCCGAGGCGCCGCGCCGCGCGAGGCCTGGTTGACCGGGAGGGACGTCGGCCCGAGGTCGTCGCCGGTTCCCGGTCCCGACGCCTCGTCGGAGGCTGACGCTGGTGCCTCGTCGGACGCCGCCCACGACGCCGTCGACCGGCTCTTCCGCGAAGAGCAGGGCCGTGCCGTCGCGACGCTGATCCGGGTGACGGGCGACTTCGACCTCGCCGAGGAAGCCGTCCAGGACGCGTTCATCAGCGCGCTTGAGACGTGGCCGCAGCGTGGTATCCCGGCCAACCCGGGGGCGTGGATCACGACCACGGCCCGCAACCGCGCCATCGATCGATTGCGCCGACGCCGGCGCCTGACCGAGAAGACCGAGACGCTGGCACGGGAGGCCGCGCTCGAGACCGAGCTGCGCGCTATCGACACCGGGCCGCCAGAGGACGAGATGCAGATCGCCGATGATCGCCTGCGCCTGATCTTCACCTGCTGCCACCCGGCACTCGCGCTGGACGCGCGGGTGGCCCTGACCCTGCGCACCCTGGGCGGCTTGACCACCCCCGAGATCGCCCGTGCGTTCCTCGTCCCGGAACCGACCCTCGCCCAGCGATTGGTCCGGGCCAAGCGCAAGATCCGCGATGCCGGGATCCCCTACCGCGTCCCGCCGGCCGAGTTGCTCCCCGAACGGCTCGACGGGGTCCTGGCTGTCGTCTACCTGGTCTTCAACGAGGGATACGCCGCGTCATCCGGCGACGCCCTGATCCGCAAGGAGTTGTGTGCGGAGGCGATCCGGTTGGGGCGGGTCGTGGTCTCGCTGCTCCCCGACGAACCCGAGGCGACCGCGCTGCTGGCACTGATGCTGCTCCACGACGCCCGTCGAGAGGCCCGAGTGGGTACGGCCGGCGAACTGATCCTCCTCGACGACCAGGATCGCTCGCGCTGGGATGCGACACGGATCGCCGAGGGGCGGGCACTCGTCGACCGGGCGTTGGAGGCGCGTCGGCCGGGGCCGTACCAGCTCCAGGCCGCGATCGCCGCCCTGCACGATGGGGCTGCCACGCCTGCCGACACCGACTGGGTCCAGATCGCGGCACTCTATGGCTCCCTCCAGCGGATGACGCCGTCGCCGGTCGTCGAGTTGAACCTGGCGGCCGCTGTCGCGATGGCCGACGGCCCGGCCGTGGGACTCGCGATGATGGACGGCTTGGCGGCCTCGGGCGAGCTGGACTCGTACCCGTACCTGCATGCAGCTCGCGCGGACCTCCTGCGCCGTCTCGAACGCTGGTCGGAGGCCGAGACCGCCTACCGCCGCGCGCTCGACCTCACCTCGAACGGCGCCGAACGGGCCTTCATCGAACGCCGGCTGGAGGAGGTCCGGCGGGGTGGACATATCAAGGACAGCCTGCCGAGCTAAACGCGGCTGGTGTCCCGCATCGACCTCACCGGGAGACCCGAGCCCTTCGCTGCCCATCGCCGTATGCATCTCCTTCATGAGATGCGAACCCAGCACGCTCGGCCGTCCGCCCGTTCGACTCACGTCGAGGGTCGCCACGCTCGTTCGCAGCGATTCCTATGAACGTGCTGCATATGTATGCGACGGCCGCCCCGGGGCGCGAGGCCCGCTCGTTAGCGGCGATACGCCCGATCCGCGCAATCCCGCCTCCGCATCCTCCCGGTCGGGGACAGGGATCCATTGCGAGATCCGGCGACTCAGCGAGCGGCGCGGACCGCCGCGATGATCGCCGGCAGGACGGTGTGCAGATCGCCGATCACGGCATACGTCGCGTGGGTGACCATCGGCGCGTCGCGGTCCGTGTTGATCGCCAGGATCGCCTTGGCCGAGCGGGCGCCGACCATGTGCTGGATCGCGCCGCTGATGCCACAAGCGATGTACAGGTCCGGGGCGATCCGCGTCCCGGTCTGGCCGACCTGCTGCGCGTGCGGGCGCCAGCCCGCCGACGTCACGACACGCGACACGCCGACCGTGCCACCGAGCAGCGTCGCGAGCTCGTCGAGCTGTGCGAAGCCCTCGGCACTCCCGACCCCGCGGCCCCCACCGACCACGACCCTTGCATCGGCCAGCGAGATCGCGCCCTCCTCGGCGGGGACGAGCGAGGTGATCCTGACCCGGAAGTCGCCATCGGTCAGGTCCGGGGCAAACGCCTGGACGGCGGCCGCGCTTCCGGCGACAGCGACCGCCGGTTCGAACGCGTGTGGCGCGACCGTCAGCAGGCGGATGGGCCCGTCCAGCCGGGCCTCCTCGAGCAGGCTACCTCCCCACCGCTGGCGCGTGACCTGCCAGGGTTGGCCGGGGCGAACCTCAGTCACGTTTGCGGCCAGCGGGAGGCCGAGCCGGGCCGCGGCATGGGCGAGGATCTCCGCACCACGCTCGCTGCCCGTCCCGATCACGGCGACCGGGCCCTCCCGCTCGATCAACTGCGCCAGCCCCTTCCCTAGGGCTTCTGGCGCGAACTCCGTGAGGCGCGGGTCTGCGATCTCGTGGACGACCGCGACGCCTGACGCCACGAGCGGACCTGCGGTCGCCGCTGACCCCGGCCCCCAGACGACAGCCTGAAGGCGCTCCCCGGGCGCCGCGGCAAGGCTTCGACCCAGCGTCAGCGCCTCACTCGACAGCCGGTCGAGCGCCCCGCCCTCGTGCTCGATGACGACGAGGATCATGCGATCAACCCCAGGCGCCGAAACAGCTCCACGACGCGCGGCGCGGCCTCCGGACCCTCGCCCAGGATCTCGACGGCACTCTCCTTCTCGATCGGGACGCGCAGGCGGATCCGGGCCGGCGCCGCCGCGGCGGGATCGAGCGCGACCGTCTCGATCTCCTTCTTCCGCGCGCGGAGGCGACCCGGGACCGACGGGTAGCGCGGCAGGTTGATGCCCTCCTTGACCGACACGACCGCCGGCCGGGGGATCTCGTAGAGCTCCCAGCCGCCGGCGGGCGCCTCGCGCCGGGCGATGACTGTCCCGTCCCGGACCTCGAGGCCCTTGGCGCCTGACACGATCGGCCGGTCGAGGGCGACGGCGACCCGCACCCCGACCTGGTAGTCGCCGGTGTCGGCCGCCTCGTTGCCGAGCAGGATGAGATCGAACGGGCCATCGACGGCCTCGCGAGCACGGATGGCGTCAACGATGGCGGACGCCGTCGCCACCGCCCCCCACTCCCCGCCGTCCGTCCTGAGCAGGATGGCTCGCTCGATGCCCACCGCCATCGCCTCGCGCAGCTGGTCTGCCGCCTCGTCGGGTCCGAGGGTCAGGACCGTGCTCGACCCACCGTGAGCCTCGACGATGCGGACCGCCTCCTCGACCGCGCATTCCTCGTGCGGGCTGACCGTGAAGCCGAGGTAGCGCGTGTCGATCGCCTGCTCGTCAGCGGTCAGGGTGATCTTCCCGGCCGTCGCCGGCACCCGCTTGATGCACACGAGGACATTCATGTCAGGCCCGGACCCGGGCGTTCTCGGGGTCGAACAGCGGCGTCGAGCCGACCACGTCGACGGTTACCGGATAACGCTCCCCGAAGTACTCGACGAGCAGCCTGGTCCCGACCTTCGCGTACTCCGGCGGGAGATAGGACAGGAGGATGTGCTTGCCGACTGACGGGCCCGACCCGGCGCTGGTCACGAACGAACGCCGGCCCTTGGCGTCGGTGATCGGGCCACCGTCGAGGGTCAGGATGGGCTCGCGCCCGAGCATGTAGCGCTTGACCCCCGTTGACGAGGTGTTGTCGTCGACGGTCAGTGTGCACAGCGTCGCGACCGGCGGCCGGGAGCGCTGGTCGAGGTACGCCGCGCGACCGATGAAATCGGCCTCCTTGACCTTGGGCCGGAGCATGTCGGCCTCGACGAGGTCCCACTCGAGCTCGAGCTCGGCGCCATGGGCGCGGTAGCCCTTCTCGAGCCGGCCGGTGGTCCCGTAGACGCCGATCCCGAACGGGATGATGCCGTACGGCTGACCGGCCTCCCAGAGCGTGTCCCACAGCCGGGCGCCCTGCTCCATCGGGACATAGAGCTCCCAGCCCAGCTCCCCGACGTACGAGATCCGGGAGGCCAGGACCGAGATGCCGCCGAGTTCGATCGGACGCGCGGTCCCGAATGGGAAACCCTCGTTCGATACGTTGTCGGACGTCGCCGCGGCGAGGACGTCGCGGGCGCGCGGACCCCAGATCCCGAGCGTGGTCAGCGTCGAGGTGTTGTCGAACAACTGTGCCGAGCCGTCCTCCGGCAGGTGATCGCGGAACCACTTGCGATCGCCCATGCCGTGCGCCCCGCCCGTCACGACCCGGAAGTGGTCGCGCCCGAGCCGCATGATCGTCAGGTCCGACTTGATGCCACCGGCCTCGTTGAGGAGCGGCGTGTAGACGACCCGCCCGACGGGCACGTCCATCTGGGCGACGGCCATCCGCTGGACGTGGTCGAGGGCGCCGGGGCCTGTGATGTCGAAGATCGCGAAGGCCGACAGGTCGACCATCCCGACCCGGTCGCGCATCGCGAGGTGCTCGGCGTTGATGATCGGCGACCACCAGCGCGATTCCCACTCGGCCGCCCGGGGCATGACCCGATCGCCCTACTCGGCGAGCAGCTTCTCGTTCGAGGCGTACCAGAACGGGCGCTCCCAGCCGGCGGTCTCGAAGAAGACCGCCCCGAGCGCGCGCTCGCGCGCGTTGAACGGGCTCAGCCGGACGTCGCGGTTGGAGGACCACTGCTCGGCCGGGTGGACGATGCCGTAGGTCTTGTTGAAGCCCTCGGCCGAGCGCTCCTTGACGTGGGCCCGTGCCTTCTGGTGGTCGTGGAAGCGGGCGATGTCCGAGCCGTGCGGGTCGATCTCGGGCTTTCCGTCGGTCATCCATTCGGCGACCATGCGAGCGATCCCGGGCGCCTCCTTGATCCAGACGGCGGCGGCGGCCCACAGCCCCTTGACCTCGGGCGTCTCACCCAGGATCGGCATCCCGTCGGGGGTCAGGGACAGCAACCCGTTGATGGCGTGGCGGATCCCCACTCGCTCGTCGCCGAGGATGTCCGGGATAAGCTCGAGGGCCTGCTCCATCTGGAGCTCGAAGTCCTCCTGCGTGAACGGCAGTTCGGTCGGCGAGAGAGCCGACTCCGCGATCGAGGGGATCTCGTCGGCGTCCATCAGGATCGCCCGATGGGCGTACGAGCCGACCTCCATATCGCTGCCGTGCTGGCGCTCATAGCAGTTGGTGTCCATGTCGCGGACGATCGGATAGGTGATCTCGCCGACCGTGTCGGCCAGCATCGGGACCGGGCCGACACTGATCATCTGGTGGACTGCGGGGGTGAGGGGGATCGCGGCGCCGGCCATCTCGGCCAGCCGTGGGCTCCAGACGCCCGCCGCGACGACCACGATGTCCGCTTCGAAGTCGCCCTTGTCGGTGCGGACGCGGGTGACGTGCCCATCCTCGACGTCGATCCCCGTCACCTCGGTCATCGGCGCGAGGGTCAGCGCCCCGAGAGCCTGGGCGCGCTCGCGCATGATCGTGCCCGCGCGCAGCGAATCCACGACCCCGATCCCAGGCGTCGAGAAGCCACCGAGGATGATGTCGGCGTTGATGTAGGGGACCATCGCCTTGATCTCGGCGGGCGTGAGCAACTCGGATTCGATTCCCCACGAGCGCGATGACGCCATCCGGCGCTTGAGCTCCTCCATCCGCTCGGGCGTGCGGGCGACCTCGATCCCACCGCTCTGGGTGAAGACGCCCATCTCCTTGTACTGCTCGACGCTGTCGGCGGTCAGCGCCGTCATCTCGCGCGAGTGGTCGGTCAAAAAGATGAAGTTCGAGGCGTGGCCGGTCGACCCGCCCGGGTTTGGCAGCGGGCCTTTCTCGATCTGGGTGATGTTCTTCCAGCCCAGCCGGGCGAGGTGGTAGACAAGGCTGTTGCCGACGATGCCGGCGCCGATCACGACGACGCGCGCGACACCCGGTTGCGTGCTCAATGCGAACCCTCCTACGGCCGGTTCGCGCGGGACGGTGGCGACGGTCGGCCGGACAGTGTGGTCCGCCATTCTACTGTCGCCGACGCAGCCTCATCCGGGCACACGAACGCCCCGACTCGGGGACGTGCCGCGGGCGGGGCGTCGGTCGGACAGACCTACTGCGGGTCCGCCGCAGCGCGACAAGACCTACTTGTCGAGGATGCGGTCGGCCTTGCTATCGATCTTCTTCTTTTCGCTCGCGGTGAGGTTGCCCTCCTTGACCTGTTGGGAGGCGCGTGCCTTGGCGTTTCGGGCGTGCGACTTGTCAGGCATCGGGTACTTCTTCTGGTCGGGCAGGCCGAAGTCCGACTTCGGCTCGGCGTTGCGCTTCTTCGTGGTCAACTCCGCCATGTCCAGTCTCCTTGTGCTCTTGGGTTGGACTAGGTGTAGCGAACCGGCGCTCTGATGAGAGCGCCAGGACCGGCCAGAGGCCGTTGCAGGTTCGTGTCGGGATGCCGGCCAGTGGCGGGACCTGACCGACGCAGCCGGGGGGCCGCGCTTACCCGTCGATGACCTCGAAGTGGGAGGCCTCCCACCGCTCGATGCGCTCTGGGTGACGGGTCGCGACCGGCCTCTTCACATCACCGCCGGTCGCCGTCTCGAGCGCCGACCACGATTCCCAGACCGACATCGTCACGAAATCGTCGTCGCCGGGCCCGATCGCCAGGTGCAGCGCCAGCGGCCCGCCACCGGCGTCGATGTCGGCGATGGTCCCGTTGCGCGCCTCCTCGATGTAGGCCGCGCGTTCGCCCGGCCGCGCCGCGCCGTGCAGGGTGCGCAGGATCCGGGGCGTCCCGACGCCGTCGAACGGCATCGAGATCGCGATCGGCAGGATCTCCAGCACGCGGTCGGTCGTCTCGTCGATGTACTCGGGGTGGAAGGTCGGCGGGTCGAAGTCCTCGCCGACCCCGGCGACCATGGCGGCCCGTGAGGTCCAGACCGTGGCGTTCATGCGCGGCCCGAGCTCATCAGGCCCGCGCCGGCCCAGGAAGACATCCACGATGCCGGGCAGCCCTCGAAGGTCTGGGAGCATGACCTCGCGCAGGATGGCGTCGAAGGCGGATCCGACCGGGCGGAAATGGAAGAGACGGAGAACGGGCGGCTCGGGCAAGCGCAGGTCCCTCTATCGTGCCGCGTCAGCGTTCTTGGGGTGCGATTGTGCTTGTCCCGCCCCGTCTCCGCAAGCCGTCCGAGGGTGGCCACCAGGTCCGAAAGCCGGGGTTACCTGGCAAGGACCTCGCGCAGGGTGGCCGCGAAGCCGTCGGGCTCGCCCGGCTGGCCGTACTCATCGCCAAGGAACCCGGCGTGTCCGCTGGGGAAGCTGACCGGCGTCGTCCCGAGCCTTTCGGCCACTGCCGAACCTGCACGGTAGGCAAGCTGTCCTTTCGACTCGACCCCGCCGCCGATGACGATCCGGGTTGACGCCGCCCGGAGGGCGTCGAAATCGAACTGGTAATGGGTGCACGTCAGGAGATTCTGCATGAGCAAGGGATCGGTCCGTGTCCCGTCGTCCTCGGTCGGCAGCCCGAACATCGCCGGGTCCGGGGCAGGCTGGGCGGCATGATCGGCCGGGATCGGACCCTGGTAGCCCACGATGGCGATGAACTTCGCCATCGCCGGGCCGAAACCGTCGCGCTTGTAGGTCTCGGCGATGTCCTTGCACGCGGCCAGGGCCTGCTCGCGATCGGGGAGGACCTGGGCGGCAGGCGGCTCGTGCGCGACCAGCGTCCGAACCTGCTCCGGGTGCTTCGCGACCAGGGCGAGCGCATTCACGGCGCCGCCGCTGCTGGCGAAGATATCGACCGGCCCAGCGTCCAGCGTCGAGATCAGTCGATGGAGGTCGTCTGCGTGCTCATCGGGCGTGGACTCCGTCGAGGGGTCGGCCTTGACGCTTCGTTCCACGCCGCGGGGGTCGTAGGTGACGATCGTGCGGTCCGGGAAGTGGGCCGCCAGGGTTCCGAACCCGGACGCGCCCATCGGGGAGCCGATGAGCAGCAGGACGGGCTCGCTGGTCGTCTCGTTGCGTCGGATGTCGTAGGTGAGGACCGCTCCGGGCACGTCGAAGGTGTGCGTGGTCTTGTCGGTCACGGTGCTTTGCTGGGTCGTCACGGAATACCTCCTGTGATCGGGATCGGCTCATCGGCTGATGTCGTGGGCGATGCGGGTGACGCGTGCGGTCAGGCGTGGACCACGGCGTCCTCGGCGAGGATGGCGTCGATCTGACCGACCGCCTGCGTGAGGCCTTCCTCCATGCCCATCGCAAGGACCTGCTCCATCGCCTCGAGGCTCGGGAAGACGCTCTCGATCGACATCCGCGTGCGTCCGTTCCCGATCGACTCGATCCGCACGCGGCTTTGCGCCGCCGGCATGTCCGTGTTCGGGGTGCCGTCGTCGTTCGCGAAGCAGTCGCGGAAGGCGAGCGAGTGAGGAGCATGCGCCTCCACGATCTGCCAATAGCCGCGCGGCTGGTCGCCTGCAGGTCCGGTCATGTGATACGCGACGTGGCCGCCGGCGCTGAGGTCGTGGGAGTCGACCGTGGCGGGGTAGGTCGGCGGTCCCCACCAGCGTTCCAACTGGCGGGGATCCTCCCACAGCTGCCAGACCCGTGCCGGCGAAGCAGCGAACTCAGCGGTGATGGTCATGGCCAGGGCGTCGACATCTTTTCGGACGGCTGTCACGGTCATAGGTCTGTCTCCTTCGTGTCGATGACGAGCCTTGTCATGCGGTCGATCCGCCCCTGCCAGAGCTCTTCGTAGCGGTCGAGCAGGCGTCGCGCGACGGCGAGCCCCTCGAGGTGGGTGCGGACGACCTTGCGACGTCCGATCCGCTGCTTGCTGACCAACCCCGCCCGTTCGAGCACCGCGACGTGTTTCTGCACGGCGGCGAAGCT
>JANMBS010000021.1:0-1770 GCA_031360525.1 Thermomicrobiales bacterium | reverse complement strand
GCGGTATCCGGGCGTGGTCGGGGTTGGGGAGGGCTACCCGGACCGGTTCTACGGCGAGACCCCCGAGACGATGGCCGCCGTTTTCCCGCTGCTGCTCGGGCGGCTCGATGAGTCGGGCTTTCAGCCGACGAGCGACGGCCTCGATGCCGCCGCCGCGCGGCTCGACGGTGCCATCCGATGGAACGGGGCGGCCAAGTGCGCCATCGATATCGCGCTCCACGACTTCGTCGGTAAGGTTACGGGCCAGTCCGTTCATTCGATGCTCGGCCTTTCGGCGGACCTGCCGCCGACCGACTTCACGATCGGGATCGACGAGCCCGCGGTCGTTGCCGAGCGCGCCCGTCGCGCCGCCGACTTCCCGGCACTCAAGATCAAGTGCGGCGGGCCGCAGGACCTCGAGACATTGCGTGCCGTCCGGGAGGTGTTCGGCGGCCCGATCCGGATCGACGCCAACACCGGCTGGACGCGCGACGACGCGGAGCGCCTGCTGCCGGAGATCGTCGGCCTCGGAGTCGAGCTGATCGAGCAGCCTTTCCCGGCCCGCGCCTATCGTGACCTCGGCTGGCTCCAGGAGCGGTCGTCCATCCCGATCGTGGCCGATGAGAGCGCGGTCACGGACGAGGATCTCGATGCGCTCGTCGGTGTCGTCAACGGTGTCAACGTGAAGCTCGCCAAGTGCGGTGGGATCGCCCCGGCGAAGGCGATGCTGACGCGGGCGCGCGAGCTCGGCTTCCGGACATTCCTGGGCTGCATGGAGGAGACATCGGTCGGGATCGCCGGCTCGGCCGCGGTCGCGTCACTGGCCGAATGGGTCGACCTGGACGGCTGCCTCCTGCTGGCGGACGACCCATTCTCGGGCCTCGACCTGGACGCGGACCACCGCTGGATCCTGACCGCGCGACCGGGTCTCGGGCTCACCTTGCGGAGCGCCTGACCGAACCCACGCTCGTTCCGCACAGGCGTTCTGTGAACGCCCGTTCGCGTGGATAACTTGGTGGAAGAATCGGTGGACAAGCCCCCTTCACGCGATGGCGCCATCGGGCCTACGATGGGTGTCCACCGGCAGCGAGGGGCCCCGTCAGGGCTGCTGGGAGCTGTAGGACGATGTCCGAGGTTGGGCGATCGCCCTACCGCTCGGGCAGGGTTTTCGTGTTGCCACTGAGAGAGAGGAGGGCACGCCATCGATGGATTCCCGCCACGCCGCCTCGGATATGCCCGACCCCGACGCCGTCGAGTTCGTGCGGTTCTGTTACCGCCGTCGACGCGTCGGCTGGCCGGAGTTGTATGACGAGATGTGTGCGGTCGCGGGGCGCGGACTCTTCCGTGGTTACAACGCGGACGACCTGGCTGATCTCGGGATCGGGTTCAGCCTCTTTGGCATGCCGGCGTTGGCCGTACTGTCAGCGCGGATCGTGGCCGAGGAGCAGGCGCTCCGACGCCCGGTCGCTGTCATGATCACGGCCGACGTGGCTCAAGCCGTCGTGTCCCACCCTGAGCCGATCATCGCATCCAGCGACAGCCAGGAGTCGATCTCGGAGTCCCGCGAAGAGCGGACGTTCGAGGTCCCGGTCCGTCTCGCCATGGTGCCGTCGGGCGTTTGACCGTCGCGAAGTATTCCTTCCAGCATTCATCGGACGGACGTGCGACCCCCGCCCCGGCGAGGGTCGTTTCGATTCAGGCCCGGATGCGGCGGCGTGCCATTTCGCCTTCGATCTGGCGTTCGGCCTCGACGTAGCGGTCGATCTGCTCGCGGAGCTGGTTCGCCTCGGG
>JANMBS010000212.1:0-2549 GCA_031360525.1 Thermomicrobiales bacterium | reverse complement strand
CCGATCCGACGTCTTCCCCTTGTGGGTCGCCGCGAAGACGCCCATCGGCAGCCCGATCGCCAGTGCCACGAACAGGCCGGCCAACGCGAGCTGAAGGGTCGCCGGGAACCGCTCGAGCACCAAACCGAGGACGGCCCGGTTCTGGATGTAGGAATGCCCGAAGTCGCCCTGCACCAAGCGGCCGAGGTAGGCCCCGAGCTGAACCAGGAACGGCTGGTCCAGCCCGAGCGCGTGGCGGATTCGATCCACATCCTCGGGCGTGGCCCGGATGCCTGCGATCATCCGGGCGGGATCCGCCGGGAGGATGAACGTCACGAAGAAGGTCAGGACCGCGATCGCGAACAGAACGATGACCGACCAGCCGAGCCGGCGCAGGATGTAGATGCCCATTCGCGATCGCGGAGCGGGTCAGGCGGGTGGATTCGAGGTCACGAGCCCGGCTTCACATATAGGGCCCGCACGTTGTACTGCCAAACCGGGTGGATCGAGAACCCACCAGTCCGCTTGCTGATCAGCGTGTACCACTCCTGGTGTCGGAACGGCGCCCATGGAGCGTCGGCCATGATCGTGGTCTGGATCTGCTGGTATGCCGCGAGTCGCTTGGCCGGGTCCGTTTCGCCCTTGGCCGCGGCGGCCATCTCGTCCACGGCCTTGTTGCAGTAGAGGGCCGCGTTCGCACCGCCCTTGACGGCAGAGGCGCACGACAGGATCGGGTCGATGAAATCGGACGGATCCGGGTAGTCCTGGAACCACCCGACATAGCCGATGGGTGCCTTGTGCGGGGTCTCGATCGTGTCGAGGAAGGTCGCGAACTCCTGCGAGACGATGTTGGCGCGGATCCCGATCGCGGCCAGATCCTGCTGGATCGACGCCCCGATCTGCGGATCGGGGTCGGTCGTGTCGGTGTAGAACGTGGTGTCGAAGCCTGCTTCGAGGCCGGCCTCCTTCATCAGCGCCTTGGCCTTCTCCACGTTGTGCGGATACGGGTTGCATGAGGCGTCGTAGCCGGGCAGGTCGGGCGGGTAGATGCAGTTGGCCTCGACGCCGGCGCCGTGGCTGATCTGCAGGATGGCCGCCTTGTCGATGGCGTAGTTGACCGCCTGGCGGACCTGGAGCTTGCTGAACGGACCGTTGTTCTCTTGCTGCGTGTCCATGAACACGTAGTCCGTGTCGACCAGCGTGTGGTGATAGATCTGGTCTGTGTAGTCGGGATTCGTGGTCACGTCGGTGAACTGGGCGGCCGGCAGCGGGTCGCCCATCATGTCGAGCGTCCCGGCCTCGATCTGGAGGAGCATCGCGTTGTCGTCCTGGCCGGTCTTGTAGTCGATCTGGTCGAGGTACGGCTTGCCGGCCCGCCAGTAGGCGGGGTTCTTGACGAAGGTCGCACCCTGGCCCTTGGCATAACTTTTGAACAGGTACTGCCCGGTCCCGACCGGCTTGGCCGAGAAGGCCCTCGCGTCGTCGCCGGCGAGCTCCTTGGGCACGACCGAGGCGAACGGCGTCGCCAGCACGTTGAGGAAGGTCGCGTCGGCGTTGACCAGGTCGAATTCGATGGTGGTCGGATCGATGACCTTGATGCCCGTCGCGGCCGTGGCAGTCCCGGCGAGAACAGCATCCGCGCCGACGATGTTGCCGAAGAAACCCGAGGCGACCGGCGACGGATTCGGCTTCATGTTCGGATCGAGGACACGGTTGATCGAATAGGCGACGTCATCCGCGGTCATCTTGCGAAGGACGCTGCCGTCCTGGTTCACGAAGTTGACGTTGTCGTGGATCTTGAACGTGAACGCCTTGCCGTCAGCGGACACGGTCGGCATCCCGTCGGCGAGGAGCGGCACGAGGTTCGTGCCCTCGTCGTAGTCGAGCAGGGCCTCGAACATCAGGCGCTCGGCCGGCCACGAGGTCACGTCATAGCCGAGGGCCGGATCGAGCCACTGGATCTCGCCGTTCCAGCCGATCGACAGGGTCCCGCCCTGCGGGATGGTCGCGGGCGCGCTGGCCTCACTCGAGGCGGCGGCGCTCGCCGCCGGCGCGCTCGGCCCCGGTGCGACCGAGGCTGCGCTCGAAGGTGCCGGCGAGCTCGTAGTCCCGCAGGCGCTGGCGACGAGGACGACGACCACGCCCAGCGCGGACATCCTCCATGGGATCCGATCCGATCGCACGAACGGCCTCCTTTCCCGGTCGGTGGGCGCCGACCACGCACATCAACGCCAGTGACGCGGGTCCAGGGCGTCAGCCAGGGCATCGCCGAGGAGATTGAACGCGAGGATCGTGGCCATGATGGCCAGGCCCGGCAACGCCACGACGCGAGGGTCGGTCCGGTAGTAGCCGACGTGTTCGATGATCATCCCGCCCCACGACGGCGCGGGTGGCGGCACACCCACCCCGAGGAAGGACAGTGTCGCCTCGAACAGGATCGCCGCCGCGATCCCGAGCGTCGCGTACACGATGATGATGGGGACGAGATGTGGCAAGAGGTGACGGACGATCATCCGCCTGTCCGATACCCCGATCGCCGTGGCAGCGACGACGAAATCGCTGGACAAGAC
>JANMBS010000590.1:0-12065 GCA_031360525.1 Thermomicrobiales bacterium | reverse complement strand
AGACCGTGCCGAAGGCGAAGAAGAGCGTCGTGGCGAGGCGGATGACGACCGCGACCGGCAGACGTCCGATCATCCACCAGCAGAGGGCCACGTCGATGGCGGCGAGGATCATGAAGATCGCCTGGTCGTTGACTGAGAGACCCCAGGCCGCCACGAACGGCAGGAGCACCAGCGCCGGCAGCGGTGGGAACGGCAGCAGCCCGCGGGCTATGCCATCGAACGTGGCGATCGGCAGGACATCCTGGAAGCGGGCGTTACCCGGCAGCCCGCCCGCAGCTTCGACCGGGAAGCGGATCGCCGCGTGCCCCTCGAGGAATGCAGCCGCCTGCCACACGAAATGGTCGTAGTAGCGATCGACGTAGGTGACGCTGTAGACGGCCAGCGCGGCGAGGGCAAGCAGGAGCCCGACCGCGATCGCCAGTCCGCGTGCGATGCGGAGATCGGGTCGCCCGTCCGGCTGTCCGTCCCTCGCGGGGAGTCTCCCGGGGTCCGCCCGGCGACCCTGTGCTACGCTCCGATCCACCTTCCACGCTCGTTCAGGAGCCCTTCCCGGTGACTGGCCCCGCGGCCCGCGGGACCGAGCGAGGCACACGAGCGCCGTCGCGGGTGACCGGGACGCAGGGAGCCGTCGGCGCGGTCCTCGTGGTCCTCGCGCTCGGTCTTGCCCTCCGCCTCATCATCGCATACCTCCTCCCCGGATCCGGGTTCGGCGTGGATCTCGGTGCGTTCCGCGCGTGGGCGATCAACCTCGCGAGCCAGGGGCTGCACGGCTTCTATGAGCGCGATTTCTTCCACGACTACACGCCGGGTTACCTCTACGTCCTGTGGGTGCTCGGCCTCGTGGGGCAAGGGCTCGGCGGGGTGGGCGTCGCACTCATCAAGGTGCCTGCGATCCTGGCCGACCTGGCTATCGGCTGGATCGTCTGGTCGATGGTCCTCGAGCTCGGCGGCCGGCGCAGCATCGCCCTCGCAGCCGCGTTCGTCGCGGTGGTGAACCCGATCAGCTGGTTCGACAGTGTCGTGTGGGGCCAGGTCGACTCGGTGGGCGTCGTCTTCCTGCTCCTCGGGCTGCGCGAGGTGTGGCGCGACCACCCGGAGCGGTCGGCGATCTTCGCCGTGGTCGCCGCGCTGATCAAGCCGCAGCTCGGGATCCTCATCCCGATCCTGGCGCTGGTCACGATCCGGCGGGCGTTCTGGCCGCTCTCACAAAGAGATGAGGCGGATGAGTTCGACGTGGGTGTGCCGGCCGAGGGATGGCTCGCCCGCCTCCGCGCCCGGGAGCGGCGCACGGACCACCCCATCCGGATCCTCACGACGGGCCTGGTGGCCGTGGCCACAACCGTCCTTCTGTGCTTCCCCTTCGGTCTCTCGGTGTTCGAATTCACGTCGACTGCGCCGTACTTCTCGTCCGGCCTGCTGTCGCAGATCCTCGCCACGGCATCGGGCTACCCGTACCTGACGGTCAACGCGTTCAACCCATGGGCCCTGATCGTGGGCGACACCGGCAGTTCGCTGGCCAACTCGGGTCTGTGGGTGTGCGACGGGCCGTGGACGGTCGTCGACGGCTGCCCGTATGGGGTCGCATCGATCGGCGGGATCCCAGCAGTGGTCATCGGCGGCGCGCTCATGTTGACCGTGACCATCGCGGTCTCGCTCATGGCCGCCCGCCGTCCCGATCGGCTCACGATCCTGATCTCACTGACCGTGCTGGCGATCGCCTTCTACGTGGTCCCGACGCGGGTCCACGAGCGCTACGCCTATCCGGTCTTCGCCCTGGCGATCATGCTGGCCGCCGTCGCGTGGCGCTGGAGGATCGCCTACATCGCCCTGACGGTGACGGTCTTCGTGAACATGTATGCGGCGCTGACCAACCCCTTCTACAAGAACCCGGGGATCAGCGACTGGCTGTCGATCGGGCCGACGCTCCGTGGTGAGTGGGGTGTGTCGCTCATCGCGCTGGCGAACGGCGCCTTCTTCCTGTGGGCGATCGCGCAACTGCGCCCCAACGCCTTGTCCCGCCTTCGCGGCGAGCTTGCCCAGGAACGGGAACGCCCCTGGGAGGAGGAGTGGCCCGAGGAATGGGACGACGAAGCGGCGCCCAAAGTCGGAGGGTCGGTCGCGGGCTCGGTCGCTGGCGCGATCCGCGGGCTTGCCGCGCTGTCGGCGGGCCGCGCCGTTGCCAACGCGTCGCCAGCGCGGGAGCCGTCGCGGGCGAAGGCCATCCCCGATCGCGCGATGAGCCCGGCCCTCGGTCCGGCTGCGGCCACGGTCGCCCCGATGGCGTCCTGGACACAGCGCCCCACCATCGACGAGGTCGGCCTCGTGGGCTGGCTCATGGCCCGCTTCAACGAGATGCCCGTCCGCCCGGACCGCAGCGCCACGCTTCGCCGCGAGGGCGGCGGCCGGCTCGACCGGCTCGACCTGTTCATCGTCGTGGTGCTCATCCTCGGGACGATGCTGCTGCGGACCTTCCGGCTAGCCGAGCCGTACCAGATGCACTTCGACGAGGTCTACCACGCGCGGACGGCGACCGAGTTCCTCCAGGCGTGGCGCTATGGCCTGTCGCACGACATCTACGAATGGACCCATCCGCACGTCGCCAAGTACGCGATGGCCGCCGGGCTCGTCGCCTTCGGCAACGACAGGGTCAACGCCACGAGCGACCTCGAGGTCCCCGTCGTGGCCGCCGCCGTCGAGCCGCGCCGGCTCGACGAGCTCGCGCCCGGAGGACGGGCCGGCGAGCGCCTCCACATCGCGACCGGGACCGAGATCCGGACGTACGACCTCACGACGCGCGACCTCATCTCGACAGTCCCGGCCGAAGGGGCCACCGCGCTGGCGATCGACGAGACCGGGAACCAGCTCGTGATCGGTTACGGCGACGGCCGGATCACCACGGTTGGGCTCGACCTGATCGACGCGGCAAAGGATGGTGCGGCTGGGCTCGCCGCGGTCGACCTGATCACGGTCGATCACCCCGTCGAGCACCTGATGGTGATGACCGACGGGACGACGCTCGCGGCCGCATCGTCGGACCGCCTGACGACCGTCGACCTCGATGGCGCGCGCATCCTCGGATCGATCGAGATGGCCGGGATCGCCGACCTCGCGCCCGGTGGGAGCGGCCCCGCACTCACGGCCGTGGTTGATCCGGACACGGACACCGCGGCGCTCGCGAAGAGCCTCGCGGACATCCTCGGGACCGACGCGGACGACTACCTCGCGCGCATGGCGGACGTCGCTCCCGGCACGACCGTCAACCTGGGCGAGGCCGGCAGCGGCGAGGCCCGGACGGCCCTCGACAAGGCGATCGCGGATGGCACGCTGAGCGGTGTCGCGGTCGATACGGTGCCGCGTATCGCGGTCGCCACGAAGACCGGGGTCGAGTTCATCGCACCCGATCGAGCGTCGCGCCTCACGGCGATCACCCTCGAGGGTGGCGCGCATGGCCTGGCGCTGGTGACCGGTCTCGATGGCGAGAAGGTCTACGCCACCGTCGGCGAACCGACCGATCCCGGCTACGACGTCATCGCGGTGGGGGGCGACGCTGCCAAGAATGGCCCGGTCGACAAGGGAACCGGTCTCGGTCTCCAGCCGCTGCCCGGACCCGGCACCTGGATCACCTATGACGAGGCGAGCCAGATGGTCCACATCCTGGGTCTTGCTCCGGGCGCGACAGCCGCCAGCGGACCCTGGACGGTCTACGTCATCGAGCCGCACGGCAATGCGGTCTTCGCCGACGCACGCCTGCCCGACGGATACATCCCGACGGCCTGGGGCTCTGATTTCAACCCGGACTACCCATCGTCGGATCGCCAGCAGATCATGGTCTTCGATGGCTCGGGCACGATGGCGACGATCGATGCCGGGTCGCACGCATTCGCCTGGCGCCTGCCGGGGGTCATCGCCGGCGCGTTGACGGCGGCCCTCCTCTACCTGTTGACCCGGATCCTGTTCCGACGCCGCCTCGTCGCCGGCCTCGTCGGGCTGTTCGTGATCGCCGATGGGATGTTCTTCGTCCAGTCCCGGATCGGCATGAACGATGTCTACGTCGGCCTGTTCATCATCGCGGCCTATACGGTCTTCGCGGCCATCTGGACGGGTTGGTGGAAGGGCAGGGCGGCGTTCTGGTTGGCGATGCCGGTCATCGGCGTCCTGCTCGGCCTCGCCCTGGCCAGCAAGTGGGTCGCCGCCTACGCCATCGGCGCGCTGCTGCTGCTGATCCTGGTGCGCAGCGCCCTCGGGCGCGTGCTGGCGATCCTCGGGCTCATCGGGATCACCGGCGTGCTCGGCTACATGGCGATCAGCGTCCCGGCGGCGTCGCCGGGCGGCGATCCCGGGTTCGGCAACCTGACCTTCCTGTTCATCATGGTCGCCTTGACCCTGCTCGCCGTGGTCGTTGCCGTGGTCCACCCGATCGCCTGGACCGACGAGGAGATGCGTTTCGCGGTCATCGCCCCCGCAGCGGCCGGCGCCCTCGCCTTCTTCGGGGCGCTGGCGAGCGGCCGGCTCGAGCGGATGATCGCCATCGGGTCGGTGGCGGTCACCCCCCTGCTTCTATCGATCGCCCTCGCCTCGGGGTCGCTGGTCGTGGTCGGCTTGTTCTGGCTGGGCGGACGCTACGGGTTCGGGCCGCTGGCCGACCCGCCCGCGCCCGACGACCCGATCCGGCTCCTCGACCCGCCCGGCGCGCCGCCCGAGGGCTGGCTGCGGCCGGGCTGGGGCCTGGGCCTGCCGGTCGTGTGGGCGCTGGTCTGCCTCGTCGCGCTCCCGGTCGGGGTCTACGTCCTGACCTACATCCCGTGGGCGATGGTCGAGAATCACCAGCTCGTCGCGGGCTGGCCGCCGGGCCATACCGGCCAGACGCTGCTCGACCTGACCGGCCAGATGTACGGCTACCACAACGGCCTGACCGCCGCCCACCCGGCCTCCTCGCCTTGGTGGGCGTGGCCGATGAACCTGAAGCCGGTCTGGTTCTACCAGGAAGGCCTCGCCGCTGGGACGTCGGCAGCCCTCTACGACGCCGGCAGCCTGGTCATCTGGTGGCTCGGCATCCCGGCCCTGGCCTTTGTGTCGTGGATGGCGTTCAAACGCCGGAGCCTGGCGCTGACGCTCATCGCGATCGCCTTCGCGGCCCAGTGGATCCCGTGGGCCCGCATCGACCGGGCCGCTTTCCAGTACCACTACTACACGGCCCTGCCGTTCGTGGTGATGTCGCTGGCGTACTTCATGGCCGAGTTGTGGCACGGGGCATCGCGTCGCACCTGGGCCTTCGCTCGCGCCGGGGCAGCGGTCGCGATCGTCGCCCCGGCCGCGATGTGGCTGCTCGACCGGCCGTTGTGCGCCCTCGTCGGTGTCGAACGGGTCAACCCCGGGTCGCAGGCCTGTCCCGCCGTCATCCCCGACTTCGTCCTCACCGCGCGCACGGCGGGGCTCACGATCGTGGTCGGCATCGGCCTGTTGATCATCGTCCGACGGTTCCTCGCCTTCGAGTCGGCCGACGGTCGGGAGACCGGACGCGACCAGCTGGCGTCGGCGTATCGGTCGCTCTTCTGGACGGGGCTGGTGGTCGCGGGCGCGCTCCTCGTCGTGGGACTCCTGCCCGACACGGCGATCCTGACCCTCACCAACGTCCCGGTCGAACCGATCGCCCTGATCGTCGGCATCCCGCTCGCGTACCTGGCCCTCCAGGTCCTGGCCTCACGCGACGCGCGGCGGTTCGTCGTCGGCTTCGGCGTGGCGGTCGTCGGCTGGTTCGTCATCCTCTACCCGAACATCAGCGCCCTGCCGCTCCCGTCGGCCGTGGTGGCCGCCTACCAGGGCATCGTGCCGACCTACCTGTACGCCTTCCAGTTCCCGGTCAGCACGGTCACCCGGAACGTGGATACGCCACTCTTCACCCCGACGCTGGCGATCCTGCTGGTGGCCCTGACGGTGACCTGCCTGGTGGTCGCTTACTCGGCCTGGGCGTGGAGGCTGACGCTCGCCGACAGGCTCGCTGCGGGCGAGTCGTCCGAGGATGCGGACGTCTTGGCTCGGAGCGGCGGCGCCTGAGGGACCGGCGACCGGAAATCCTCGGGCAGTTGCCCGGCCGCGGCGAGCCGGCGGATGACGAAGCCGTAATAGTCCTCGACCTTGGCGGTCACCCGCGGCCAGCTGAACTGTTCCGCTCGCTCCCGTCCGGCGGCGCTCATCTCGGCCCGGAGGTTCGGATCGTCGAGCAGCCGGGCGATGGCGGTGGCGAGTTCCTTGGGCTCGTGGGGCGGGACGAGGAGTCCCTCCCGGCCGCGCCGGACCACGCCCTTGTAGCCGTGGATGTCCGAGGCGACGATCGGGGCGCCGGCCGCCATCGCCTCGAGCAGCACGATGCCGAACGATTCGCCCCCCGTCGCCGGTGACGCGAAGACGTCGGCGGTCCGGAACAGCTGCGCCTTTTCGGCATCACTCACGCGGCCGAGGAATTCGACGGCCTTGAGCCCGCGTGTCGCGACATAGCGGCGTGCCTCGCGCTCCTGCGGCCCCGAGCCGACCACCAGCAGCCGGTTCTCGTACCCGGTCCGGCGCAGGATGCGGTGCGCCTTGAGCAGGTCGAGCAGGCCCTTGCGCGGTTCGTGGCGACCGACGAACAGGACGTTTGGCGTGCCGTCCTGCCAGCGCGCGAGCGGGACCGCCCCGGCGAAGCGCGGGATGTCGACCCCGTTGGGGATGACCTTGTAGTCGCCCGGAAAGAACCGGTCGATGAAGTGGCGCGCTGCGGCGCTGACCGCGATCCGGCCGTGGAGCCGGGCGGCATGACCGATCATCACCCGGCTGCCGAGCTCGTACGACGGCGAGAAGCCGGCGTAGGCATGGAAGGTCGCGACGTTGACGCTGCGCGATTCGCGCAGCAGGAAGAGCGACAGAAGGGGCACGAACGGTTCGTGCAGGTGGAGGACATCGAAGCGCTCCCGCTCGAGCAGGTCGCGCACCTGGCTGATGTAGCGCGGCGAGAAGGTCAGCGTGCCCATCGATCCGTTGAGCGGGACGCTGAAGCCGACCCCGATGCGCAGGATGTCGCCCTCCGACGCGCGTTGGGGGCCGTGGCTGGCGGTGATGATCCGGACGTCGTGGCCGCCCAGGCGCAGGTTCTCGTACAGGTGCTGGACGTGCTGGGCGACCCCGCCGCGCTCCGGATAGATGTACGGGCAGACCAAACCGATCTTCATCGTCGCTCCCCGCTTCCGGGCTCTGCCTCGTAGCGGGGCGGACGCAGGCGGCCGCCCGGGTAGCCGTGGTCGCGTCCCGTGCCGTCGCGCCGGACCCTGCCCGCGACCTCGTCGAATGCGTCGCGACCGCGCTTGCGCAGCTGGTGGCCTAACGTCCCGAGCTGGCCGGTCGTGTCGTGGAAGCTCCCGCCGTGCTCAGTGGCACGGGTCTCGATCGCCCGGCGCAGGTCGGCAGCGTCGTGCCCGGGGAACGTCGTCCACGCCGTTCCGATCGCGGCGAGGGCATGGGCGTCGCTGTTGCCGAGATGGGCGAGCCCATGGTCGTCGGCGAAGCGCACGACCCGACCGTGCCAGGGCTTTCCGAGGCTGGTCGGGTTGAACGTCTCGAGGCCGTCCGGGTGGGCCGCCGGATCGGGATCGCCGAGTAGTCGGCGCAGGACCCAGCCCTGGGCGCAGAGCGGGTACGGGACGAGTGGATGGGCCGGGATGGCGAGGCCGCCCGCGTCGTGGACGGCCAGGATCGTCGTCCGCAGCGAGCGATACGGCCGGATCGGCCGATCGAGGTAGAGCGCCAGGAGATGCCCGCCGAGCGTGGTCACCTCCTCGCCGACGACGATCTCGGCGCGCAGCCCGCGGTCGCGGGCGATGGCCTGCGCCGCGACGGCCGCGTCGATCCGCTCGTGATCCGTGATCGCGATGACGTCGAGGTCGGTCCGGGTCTCGACATGGTCAAGGATCGCCCCGATGCCGGCCGTTCCATCGCTCGCGAGCGTGTGGATGTGCAGATCGGCTCGACCGAGGCGCGCTGTGGCATCACTCACGCGGCCGCCCCGCGGGCTCCGGGGCCGCCGTCTGTGCCGGTTTCGGTGGCACCGGCCGTCATGGCGTCGACCGCCGCCGCCTCGGCCTCGAGGTCTGGCCAGATCGGGAAGAAGACCGCCCACCATTGGTCGGGTGCGTCGGCGATGAGATCCTCGAACGCGCTGGCAAGGCGGGTCATCGTGGTCGTGACGCGCTCACGGCGGGTCCCCTCGGCTGGGACCTCGATCGGGATGATCTTGCCCCGAAAATGGCCCTCCTCGGCGCGCCGGACGGTCATCGCGTAGGTGGGTACGCCTGTCTCGACCGCGAGCATCGCCGGTCCCATCGGCATGAGGGCAGGAGCGCCGAAGAGTGGCACCGTCGTCCCGCCACCCGTCAGGTCGCGATCCCCGACGAGTCCCACCGGGATCCCGTTGCGCAGCGCATGGGTCAGCTCGCGACGGGCCTCAGCCAGGCCGACGAGGCGGATCCCGGCGACGCCGCGGGTGCGCTCGAAGTAGGCCTGGAGCCCGGCGTCGTCGATCGTCTCCATCGGCGTCACCGTTTCACCCACCTGGAACGCGAGGAAGATCACGGCCATCTCGACCGAGCCGAAATGGAGCCCCACGAACAGGACTGCCTTCCCGGGCACGACCGCCTCGGCGATGAGCTCCGGGGTGTCGAGGGCGAGGCGTTCGTCGACGAAGGCCCGCGAGACACTCGGGTTGCGGGCCACCTCGACGTAGTAGCGGGCGGCGTGGCGATATGCCGAGCGAACGAGCCGCTCGAGGGCTCTCGGGTCGGTGGCGGCCGCCCGCACGGGAGCGCTCCCGCGCCCGGATCCGTCCAGCGCGTGCACGACCCGCCGCAGGTTGCGTCGGGCCTGGGCCGCACGACCGGGGGTCAGCCGGTACCACAGCTCGCCGATCAACTCGGCGAACCGGTAGAGGGGGCGTTCGGGAAGGCGGCATGCCAGCCACGAAGCCGTCAGCATCAGGCGGCCGCGGATCGTCATGGCGTGGCCCCCACACGGTCCGCCTCGACCTGGTCGGCCTCGTCGCGCGGCAGGTCCCTGGCGGGACCTGGATCCGGCCGCCCGGCCTGCATCGCCAACGCCCGACGCTCGAGGTCAGCCGCCTCGGCCTCGGTCGCGGGCCAGATCGGCTTGAAGCTGTACCACTGCTCGGGGGAGGGTCGGATGGTCTCGGCGACCGCGTCGGCGATGGCCTGCGTCGCGCGTTGGAGCTCGGCCGGGTCCGAAGAGGCCACCGAGATGGGTTCGACGAGGACCACCCGGAGCCGGCCGTCCGGCTGACGAGTCGTGATCGCCGGCATGATCCGCGACGACGTCTTGGCGGCCAGCGTCGCAGGCCCGGCGGGCAACGTCGTCCAGGCCCCGAACAGCTTCACCGGGATGCCATCGCTGCGGTATCCCCAGTCGACGAGCAGGCCGAGCACCTCGCGGCGGCGCAGGACCCCGAAGATCGCGCGCAGGTTGCGCCATGGGATGAGCGTCGCATGCCACTGCTCGCGCTGCCGGCGCAGGTACTCGAACAGCTCGGGGAAGGAGGAATCGTCGGCCACCACGTTGAGCGGCAGCCCGAGCCCCGCGATCGACGCCCCGACCAGGTCGTTGTTGCCGACATGGGCAGCGGTCACGATCAGCCCGCCCACCGGCGACGCATCGCGGTGGCGCTGGATCTCTGCCGCGTCGAGGGGTTCGACGAGGGCGGCGACCTGATCGGGTGGCAGGAACGGGACGCGCATCAATTCGACCAGGTAGCGCCCGTACTCGCGGTAGGCACGCAGCGCCAGCCGACGAACGCGCTGGTCGTCCGGCGGGAGACCGAGGACGTGCCCGAAGTTCCGGTTCGACCACGCCCGCTTCTTGGGCCACAGCAGATACGACGCCTGCGCACCGAGGCCGAGCGCCGCACCCGTCGGGGCGGCGGGCAGCGTCCGGAGCAACCACGAGGCGATGCGATAGCCGTAGACGGCCGACCGCTCCACGATCCGTGGGCTCGCGCCACCGGGCCGGTTGGGCGCCTCGAGGCGTCGTTCGCCGTCGGTCACCTGGCGGCGGTGGTGACCTTGGCCTTCGTGCCGGCCATCCGCTTGACGGTCTTCTTCACCGGTTCCTCGGTCCCGACAAGCGTCTCGTTATCCTCGCCGCGGATGAAGGCCTCGACCCGGTTGAACGCGATGTCGTCGTGGATCTGGTGCGGCGGGCTCTTCATGAAGTAGCTCGACGGCGCGACGAGGGTGCCCTTCAGGCCGCGATCCAGGCCGAGCTTGAGGCAACGGATGGCGTCGGTGATGACGCCGGCGCTGTTGGGGCTGTCCCAGACCTCGAGCTTGAGCTCCGCGTTGAGTGGGACGTCACCAAAGGTCGTGCCCTCCATCCGGATGTAGCACCACTTGCGGTCGAGCAGCCACGGCACGTGGTCGCTCGGGCCGACATGGACGTCATCGGGGTCCATCTCGTAGTCGAGCATCGACGTCACGGCGTTGGTCTTGCTGATCTTCTTGGACTCCAGCCGCTCGCGTTCGAGCATGTTGAGGAAGTCGGTGTTGCCGCCGAAGTTGAGCTGGTAGGTCCGATCGAGACGGACGCCGCGATCCATGAACAGGCGGGTCAGGACGCGGTGGCTGATCGTCGCCCCGACCTGGCTCTTGATGTCGTCACCGATGACCGGCAGGCCGGCGTCGGCGAAGCGGCGCTGCCAGTACGGCTCGCGACCGATGAACACCGGGATGGCGTTGACGAACGCGACGCCGGCCCGCAGCGCCTGCTCGACGTACCACTTGGTCGCCTCTTCGCTCCCGACCGGGAGGTACGAGACCATCACGTCGACTTCGCGCTCCTGGAGGATGCCGACGATGTCGGCGGTCGGCCCGGGCGCCTTCTCGATGATCTGGCTGAGGTACTTGCCGAGGCCGTCGTGGGTCATCCCGCGCTCGACGGTCACGCCGGTCTTCTGGACCTTGTGGAAGACGTACGTGTTGTTCGGCTTGGTGTAGATCGCCTCGGCGAGGTCCTTGCCGACCTTGTTCCTGTCGATATCGAAGGCGGCGACGAAGTCGATGTCGCTGACGTGATAACCGCCGAGGTCGACGTGCATCAACCCGGGGATGAAGTCGTCGGCGTTCGCGTTCTCGTAGTAGTAGCGACCCTGCACGAGGCTGCTTGCGCAGTTGCCCACGCCCACGATGGCGACGCGGATCTTGCCGTCGCCCCGGCGCCCGGCGCCCGCCCAGGTGTTCGACGGCGTCGCGCCGTTCTTGCCGTTGCCGTTGGTTCCGTTCTTGCTCACGTGACGTTCTCCGTTGGCTCGATGCGGGACTGCTGGCGCGCCTGCGCGCGGACATGGAGGATGCGTTGGATCGCGGTGATGAGACTGCCGATGGCGATGATGCCGAGGGCGATGAACAGGAGGCCGATCCCGCTGGAGAAGGCCCCGCAATCGATCGGCATCAGGCCGCTAGCCTCGCAGTCCAGGGCCTGCCCGGGGTACGCACCGATCAGCCCGGCGGCGACCAGACCGAGGCTCAGGACGACCAGGCGCACTTCGCGCGGCATGATCCCGACGGCGGCCATCCCGATACCAGCTGTGAAGCCCAGGCCCTCCGCCTTGGACCGCGTGTAGCTGACCATGATCGCCGTGCCCATCGCGGCCGCGGCGAGGAGCGGGCCGTTCGCGACGCCGAACGCCTGGAGGCCGGCGATGATGCCGAGATAGACGACGATCTCCCCGGCCCGGTCGAAGACGCTGTCCATGAAGGCGCCGAGCTTGCTGACCTGCCCGGTCGCCCGGGCGAGCGTCCCGTCGAACATGTCGAAGACGCCACCGACGAGGACGACCAGTCCGCCGATGAGCCAGAGTTGCTGACTGAGCAACACGGCGCCGACGGCCGTGATCCCGAAGCCGATGAGCGTCAGCGCGTCCGGGGTCAGGCCGGCCCGGCCCATCGCCAGCGCGATGGGCTCGAAGGCGCCCTTGACGCGGTCCCGGGAATCGTTCGAGAGGGTCATGCGGTCGGGACTCAGCTCGCGAAGCC